>CALKFY010000101.1 GCA_938084925.1 uncultured Pseudomonadales bacterium | reverse complement strand
GGGGGCGAGACGAGAGATGGTGAGCTAGACCAATGGGATCGTGTTAAAGTAACCCCATCTATACTGATACCTTCACTGATACCTTCCTTCGCGCTATATCTCAGCGCCCCCAAATATCTTTATTTACCCCTGAAGCACTTCTAGGCTTCAGCTTATTAGGTGCTTTTTCCGTAGCCTTGCTGCTTGGCTTAGTTTTATCCTTCACCTGTGCTTTGGCATTCGCTTTAGGCCCTTTTGGCTGTGGTGCCAGGCTTTTGCGTACATAATTCAAAATGGAAATAGGCACCACCTTGCGCACGGGAAAGCCATCTATCTCGCGGCGTTCAATAAGATGATCTAAGCGACTTTCTATAGCACACAAGTTTTTGAAATCTCCCCAGGCGACAAAGGAAATAGCTTCGCCTGGTGCGCCGGCACGGCCCGTACGGCCTATGCGGTGAATATAGTCTTCCGGTTTAAAGGGTAGGTCATAGTTAACCACGCGACTTAGCTTGCCAATGTCGATGCCGCGGGCGGCCACGCCAGTGGCTACTAGGTATTTAATTTTACCCGATTTGAAATCTGCTAGAATTTTCTCGCGCATAATTTGGCTTTTGTCGCCGTGAATGGATTCGGCCTCAATACCGCGCTTGGCTAACTGGACAACGAGTTTGGCGGCGGCGTGCTTTTTGTCGATGAATATAAGGGTCTGGTCCCAGTTTTGCTCCTTAATCAGGTGGCTAAGCAGCGCGGATTTGGTGTCCTTGTCGACCGTAATTAACCATTGATTGATGGTCTCTGCGGCTTTGGTCTTAGGTGAAATAGCTATTTCTATAGCAGGGCTTGATGCGACCGCATTAGAAAATTCATTGGCAAGCTTGCGTACACCTTCACTCATGGTGGCTGAGAACAACAGGTTTTGACGTTGTTCTGGCAAGCGTTCGGTGATGTTTTGAACTTCACGTGTGGAGCCCATTTCTATCATGCGGTCGGCTTCGTCTAACACCAGTACTTCAAGTTCATCAAAGTGCAGCGCACGTTGGTGGGCAAGGTCTAACAGTCTGCCAGGTGTTGCCACCAATACGTCAACGCCTTGAATTAAGCGCTGTTTTTGTGGTTCTGTGTCAACCCCACCATAAACGGCAAATGTGCTTAGGTTGAGGTGTTTGCTGTATTGCTCAATATTGCCTGCCACCTGCACGGCTAATTCTCGTGTAGGGGTTAGTATCAGCGCGCGTATGCGTTTGCCGCGCAATTTTCTTGGTTGGTTAAATAATTCTAAAATGGGTAGTACAAAAGCGGCGGTTTTGCCGGTACCAGTCTGGGCTGTCGCAATCAAATCCTTGCCTGCAAGTACGACCGGAATAGCTTGTTTCTGGATGGGTGTGGGCTGGCTATATCCCTGCTCGGTAATAGCTTGAGTAATGGGATTGGATAATCCAAGGTTTGAGAATGACATAAGGGTCTAGTGCCTCGGATCGGTTTTACTGTAGAGAAGGGTCTATTATACCAGTAACACGGCAAAGTATTGATCGGAATCTTTGTATTTTGGCGCCTAGAGCTATATTATAGCTTACTGAAATAACCTCTCAAAATAGCCCATTACTGGATCAAATTCCTAGCTTACTATGACTGAATTGAAAAATGATCGTTTCCTACGTGCTTTGATGCGCGAACCTGTTGATGTTACCCCTGTATGGATGATGCGCCAAGCCGGTCGCTATCTACCAGAATATCGCGCTACTCGCGCTGATGCTGGTGACTTCTTGAGCCTTTGCAAAAACGCCGATTTTGCCTGTGAAGTCACCTTGCAGCCACTGCGTCGTTACGAGCTAGATGCCGCTATCTTGTTCTCCGACATCTTGACGGTGCCTGATGCGATGGGTCTAGGTTTGTACTTTGAAACTGGTGAAGGTCCTAAATTTGAGCGTCCAGTGCGTACCGAAGCTGACGTTGCTGCTTTGACTGTACCTAAGATGGATGATGACCTAGGCTACGTAATGAATGCTGTAAGCACCATTCGTAATGCCCTAAATGGTGATGTGCCATTAATTGGTTTCTCTGGCAGCCCTTGGACTCTGGCAACGTACATGATTGAAGGTGGTTCCTCTAAGGACTTTCGTCATATCAAGGCCATGATGTATAAGACACCTGAGTTATTGCACCAAGTGTTGTCTGTATTGGCTGATGCCGTTACCGAATACCTTAATGCGCAGATTGCGGCGGGTGCTCAAGCGGTACAAATCTTTGATACCTGGGGTGGTGTGCTAAGTGGCCCTTGCTACGATGCATTCTCTTTGCAGTACATGCAGCGTATCCTGAACGGTCTGACTAAAGAAGCCGAAGGTCGTCGTGTACCTGCCATCATGTTCACCAAAAATGGTGGTCAGTGGTTAGAGAGCATGGCTGAAACCGGCGCTGATGCACTCGGTTTGGATTGGACTACAGAAATTGGCAATGCCCGTTCCCGAATTGGTGACAAGGTTGCCTTGCAAGGCAATATGGATCCTAGCGTTCTGTATGCCGATGCCCCGGTGATTCAGGCCGAAGTTGGCCGTATCTTGGCTGACTTTGGCTCTAACGATGGTCACGTATTCAACCTAGGCCATGGTATCCACCAGTTTGTGGACCCAGAAAGTGCCAAGATTTTTGTTGATGCCGTGCATGAGCAAAGCGCTCAGTATCACGCCAAGCGTTAATTAGAAGCGGAGCCTAGGCTCCGCTATTTGTTACTGAGGTGGTTAATGCCCCATTGTGTTATTGAGTGTAGTGCTGGTATTGAAAAGTACATTGCCCCTCGTGAGCTGATGGAAAACGTATTTGATGGTGTCATGGCATCAGAACTGTTTTCTGCCAAAGATGTGAAGGTACGAGCACAGTTTTTTGACCAGTTTATGTCTGGCGCTAACCACCGCTTTTTTGTACACGTTAATGTGTACTTGTTGCCAGGCCGTACTGATGAGCAAAAATCGGCTTTATGTGATTTGGTTTTGGCGGGTATTGAAGGTTTGGCTATTCCATCCTTGGAAATCAGTGCGCAAGCCATAGATTTGGAAACTAATTACGTTAAAGCGCTTACCTAGCCGCTCCATACCCATCTCTTCTTATTCAATAGGATCAAAATGAACAGCGCCAATATGAAAACCGTTATGCAATCCATGCGGGTGCCATTTTTGCTGCTTACCCCGGCCATATTGATGTTGGCATTTGGTATTGCCAAACAAGCGGGTAGCGATCTACATTGGTTGGACCTCACTCTGATCATGGTGGCCGGTATAGCCGCCCATATCAGTGTTAATTGCCTTAATGAATACGCTGACTTTCACAGCGGCCTAGATCTAAACACCGAACGTACACCATTTAGTGGTGGTAGCGGTGGTTTGCTGGCAAATCCTAATGCCGCCAAAGCAGTGTTTGTCGCGGGTATTGTTGCTTTAGTGGTATGTACCCTTATTGGTTTGTATTACATACAAATATTTGGCTATGAGCTGTTGCTGCTGGGCACTGTCGGTGCGCTGATAATTGTTGCTTACACGCCATTGCTCAATCGCTATGCTTGGGCATGCCTTGTGGCACCAGGCTTGAGCTTTGGTCCCTTGATGATCATGGGGACTTGGTATGTATTGGTGGGTGAATTTGATTGGGCACCTTTACTGATATCTTTGGTGCCTTTCTTTTTAGTTAACAACTTACTCTTATTGAACCAGTTTCCAGATGTAGAAGCCGATCGTCAGTCCGGGCGCAAGCACTTTGTGATTAGCTATGGCTATCAATTCAGTGCCTATATGTTTGGCATGCAAGCCATGGCAGCTGTGTTTGTGTTGTTGGGCAGTATTGTCAATGGTTATGTGCCACCACTAAGTATTGTCGTGATGCTACCTTTGGGGCTACAGTTGGTAGCGTTTTATGGTGCCAACAAGCATCAACATAACATTGCTGCTTTGGCACCTTATATGGCTATGAACGTGGCGTCTAATATACTCACGCCATTAGTGTTTGGTCTAGTATTACTTTGGGGTTAGCCAGCTTACTGGCTCTGATACATCAAATCCCAAACCCCATGGCCTTTGCCTTCGCCGCGGCGTTGGAACTTGGTCACTGGGCGGAAATCAGGCTGCGGAGAAAATTCACCAGCACCTGCTAGATTGCTGTAGCCAGGTGCTGCTTCCATTACTTCCATCATGTGTTCTGCATAAGGTTCCCAGTCCGTAGCCATATGGAATATGCCATTGGGGGCTAGTTTCTGACGGATGTCTTGGGCAAATTTAGGCTGCACAATACGACGCTTGTTGTGTTTCTTTTTGTGCCAGGGATCCGGAAAGAATAACTGCACTCCACCTAGACTGTGATCAGGAATGCATTGCGCCATGACTTCGATGGCGTCATCAGCAAATACCTTAAGATTGGTTAAGCCTTCGTTTTGCGCGTTGTTAAGTAAACGACCAACACCTGGCTTATGTACTTCAATGCCAAGGTAGTTGTTTTCAGGCATGGTCTTGGCCATGGTAATGAGCGAGTCGCCCATGCCAAAGCCGATTTCCATAATCACGGGATTATCGTTGCCAAATAACTGTTGGAAATCCAATAAGCCATCCGTTAGTTCCAAGCCAAAGGTCGGCCACTGCTGCTCTAGGGCGTTTTGCTGGCTTGGCGTCATACGGCCAGAGCGCTGTACAAAGCTACGAATGCGGCGTGGGTTATCAACGGAATACTTGTCTTGTGGCTCTTGTTGATCGAGAGAATTGTGCTGTTCTTGCATGGCTGTTAGTTCTTACTGATTTTATAAAATGCGAATGCTAGGCATGCCCAAGCACCAAGGAGGCTTAGGCCACCTATGGGCGTGATCATACCAAGCTGAGAAATACCGCTTAGGCTCATGATATAGAGACTGCCGCTAAATAGCACAATACCGATGACAAACAGTCCCATGGCGCGAGTAAACCAAGGGTTGTTAGGGTGTTGGCTAGCTATCCAAGCGGTGATTAATAAACCTAAAGAGTGGGTCATTTGATACTCGGCCCCCGTGTTAAAAGCCGCCAACATGCTTGGTGCCAAAACAGGCTTTAAACCATGGGCAGCAAAGGCACCAAAAGCCACAGCTAAGCCGGCCAAAATGGCTGCGCTAATAAGGTAGCGTTGGTGGCTGGGCGACATAGTTGATGGCATGGGTGGTAGTATCCTCTAGTGAGCCTATTTTACCTTACATTGAGATCAATAAAATAGTCGCAAACAGGGGTCATTGCACAACGAATTTGTTAAACTGGCCAAAGTTTGATGTATTAATAGAACAGGACATTTATGAGCACCTTGCGTATTGCAACTCGCGAAAGTCAATTGGCCCTTTGGCAGGCAGAATTTATCAAAGCCGAACTAGAGCGTTTTCACCCTGGTTTACAGGTTGAGCTGCTAGGAATGAAGACCAAGGGCGACATTATTTTGGACGTGCCCCTAGCTAAGGTGGGCGGTAAAGGCTTGTTTGTAAAAGAGCTTGAACAAGCTATGTTGGATGATCGTGCCGATATTGCTGTGCACTCCATGAAAGACGTGCCTATGGAATTTCCAGAAGGTTTGGGCTTAGCAATTATATGTGATCGTGAAGACCCAACGGATGCTTTTGTTTCTAATCACTACAATAGCCTAGAAGAATTGCCACAAGGTTCTTGTGTCGGTACTTCTAGCTTGCGCCGCCAATTGCAAATACGTGCTGCACGTCCAGACTTGGTGATTCGTGATTTGCGTGGCAACGTCAATACCCGCTTGGCCAAGCTTGATGCTGGCGAATACGACGCTATCATTTTGGCTAGTGCTGGTTTGATGCGTTTGAAGTTTGATGACCGCATTCGTAGCCGTTTGTCGATTGAAGTGAGCTTGCCTGCCGGTGGCCAAGGCGCCGTAGGTGTGGAATGCCGTAACGATGACGCGCGTACTCGCGCTTTGTTGGCGCCGCTGCATCACCAAGATACCTCTGACCGAGTTATTGCCGAACGTGCCCTAAACCGTCGCCTAGAAGGTGGTTGCCAGGTGCCTATCGCTTGCTTTGCCGAGCTACAAGGTGACAACCTTTACTTGCGTGGTTTGGTAGGTGACTTAACCGGGGAGACCGTTTTGCGTGCCGAAATTACCGGTCCTCGTAAGCAGGCCGAACAGTTAGGTATTCAAGTAGCAGAAATGCTATTGGATCAGGGTGCTGGCGCTATCTTGGCTGAAGTCTACGCTAACAGTAACTAGGTCTTAATCTAGAATATGAGTCTACGGGTACTGGTCACCAGGCCGCAAGCACAGGCGTCATCAACGGTGGCGGCTATTAGCGCACAAGGGCACCAAGTGTTGCCCATGCCCTGTCTTGAAATAGTGCCCGTTGTGTCAGACAGTGACCAAGGCCAGGTGAATAAATATCTGGCCATGGATCTCGATGCCTATGCCCACGTTATTGTTGTCAGTACTAATGCTGTAGCTTGTTTCTTGCCGCTAGTCGAAGACTATTGGCCCCAGTGGCCACATGCCCAGACTTGGTGGGCTATGGGAGCCACTACTCAAGCTGCGCTGCAAGCTGCTGACATTCCTCAGGTGCAAAGGGCGGCGGCTGGTGAAACCAGCGAAGATTTATTGCAGGGTTTGTTGCCCCTGATGAAGACGGGCGATAAGGTGCTTATTGTACGCGGCTTAGGTGGTCGAGAAACCTTGGCGCAGGCGTTAGAAGAACAAGGGGTGAAGGTTGATTATGCCCAATGTTATAGTCGCCAAGCGCCGCAACTATCAAGCCATGACATAGCTCAGGTGCAAGCCTTTGATCCTCAAGTAGTAGTACTCCAAAGTGGCGAAACCTTGCTAAACTTTGAAGCCAGCTTAAGCGCTCATCTAGATACAACAAACAGTTCTATGCATTTGCTGCTGCCTAGTGAGCGTGTGATGACTATGGCTCAGGAATTAGGTTACCAACATTGTTTGTTGAGTGCGGGTGCTAGTGATCAAGCAATATGCCATACTTTAAGTCAGTATGAGGTTCGCATTGCGGGCCAACTATAAGGATACGGTGAATTATGACTGATAAACAGGACCCTAAAGCTGCTCAAACTGAGTCAGAAAAGTCCAAGCCAACTGCAGCTGACACCAAAGCGGTAACTAATGCCAGCAAAGCAAATAAGACTAAAGTAGACAAGGTTAAAGGTGCTGCACCAGCGCCAAAGCCAGCAGCTGCAAAAGCGAAGCCTGCGCCGACTGCTACTGCACCGGCAACCACAACATCCAAAAAAGGCGGTGGCTTGGCTACCGTACTAGCCTTATTGGCGCTAGTGCTTGGTGCCTACGCGGCCTATCAAGGTTGGCTAAACAATCAGCAAGTACAAACTTATACTCAGCAGCAACAGCAAGATCAGCTGTCTCTGTTGCAAGCTCAAGATCAGAAAATTGCCGCTGTAAGTGCAGCAGCCGACACTATGCAGGCCAACATAAACAGTGAGCAAGCAGCGGTGCTGGCACAACAAGCGCGTATGGATGATGCTTTGCAGAACGCCTTGCAGCAAATGGCGCAAAAGCAGAACCAACAACAAGTGCAGCTACCAAAGTGGGAATTAGCTGAAGCAGAATATTTATTACGTTTGGCTAACCAGCGCTTAGCTATGGAGCAAAATCCGGCTTCGGCGCTGACTTTGCTACAAGCTGCCGACGAAATTATGCGCACCAGTGAACAACTTGGCAGCTATGGTGTACGTCAGGCGATTGCTAAAGATATAGCGGCCCTTGCGGCAGTACCCGTGGTTGATATGGAAGGTGTGTTTGCCCGTTTGTCTGCGTTGATGGATCAATCATCGGGCTTAACTTACGTTGCCCCTACAGCGTCTCAAGCCAGTGTCTCTGTCATACCCTCAGCGGATAGCGTTGCCATTGCAGTGCAAGATGCGGATGCCGAACCGATGGCGCTAACTTGGGCGCAAAAATTGCTAGCTGGCGGTCAGCAAATTTTGTCGAATACTTGGCAAGAATTAAAGGTGCTCGTGCGAGTGCAGGAGCGCAGCAATGCCGATCAACTATTGTTAACGCCCGAGGTCGAGGCCTTGTTGCGTATGCGCATGCAGCTGGCCTTGAGCCAAGCTCAGGTGGCTTTGCTACGTGGTCAGCAGTCTGTTTTTCAGGCAGCTTTGGGCCAAGTTTCGTTGCTGCTGCAGGATTATTACCGCACTACTGATACGGTTGCTCAAGCTATGGCTGACCAGGTTACTGAATTGTCGCAGCTTCAGGTTATGGCCAAGATGCCAGATATCAGTAGCTCTTTATATGCTCTGCAGGACTTGCAGGCGGCAATACATGCCCAGCAAGGAGCTAACTAATTATGCGTATGCGGGTTTGGGTATTAGTGCTTCTGTTAGTCGCCATTGGCGGCGCTTGGTTGGGTGCCATGATGCAAATGGATCCAGGCTATTTGCTGGTTGCTTGGCGTCAAACTACAGTCGAGATGAGTCTTTGGGTTGGTCTGGTGTTGGTGCTAGTGCTTTATGTGGGCCTGTATTTTGGCTTGCGGGTGCTTTTCTCCCTTAATGCGCCTTGGCAACTTGTGGCTCGCTGGTCCGAAGATGGCAAACTGCGTCGTGCGCAATTACAAACGCGACAAGGTTTGTTGGCCTTGGCTAACGGCCAATACAGTCGTGTCGTTGACAAGCTTTCTGGGTTGGTAGAAGAAACTAGTCAGCCATTGGTAGTTATTCCTGCGTTAGCCGAAGCTGAAGCACGTATGGGACGCTTTGAAAGGGCGCAAAAGCGCCTACAAGACTTGTTGCAAGAAATGCCAGAAGCCAGTGCTTTGGTTGGCTTGGCCCAGGCACGTATTTATATTCAACAAGGTGATGCTGAAGCGGCTTTAGCGCCTTTGCAAAAAATTACTGCACAAGACAAGCAGCATAGCCAAGCTAATGAGCTGTTATTGGAGTTGCTCCAAGGTTTGCAGCGCTGGTTGGATGTGATTGATTTATTAAAAGCTATTGCTGGTGCCAAACAGATGTCCGAAGCAGTGATGGCTCAGCAGCAGCAAAAGGCCTACGCCCAAGCTTTTGTACAAATCACAACGCACGAACAAGCTGTGGAACAACTTCAGCAGCTATGGCGCAAAGCGCCGGCCGCGGTAAAGAAATCCAGCGGCTGCCGTTTGGCGTTGGTGCAAGCTATGCATCAGGCCGAAGGTGACCCAGCCAAGCGTACGGCTGAGTTTATCGAAAACAGCTTGCAACAAGAGTGGGATGACGGGCTAGTGCTAGAATTCTCACACTTACCGATGACTGAAACGGCTGCTTTGGAAAAAGCTTTGCGAAAAGCCGAAGCTTGGCAATCCCAAGTTAAAGATAGTGCCGCTTTGCAGTTAACTCTAGGGCGCTTGTGTCGTCGTATGGAGCTGTGGGGCAAGGCCAGGGATTACTTGCAAACGAGTATTCGCTTGCAGGCTAACAAGGAAGCTCATGCAGAGCTGGCACGTTTAGAGCAGCAATTGGGTCACCTAGATGCGGCTCTAGAGCACTATCGTGCCGCCAGTGTTTTTTAAAACCCTTGGAAATCTAGGGTTTTAGTCACAGATAGGGCTAAAAAGTCGTTAAAGTAGGCTGTAGACGGGTTTGAGACATTGACATCAGTGATTGAATCCGACAAACTCCATAGCAGGTGTTCAAAGCACCTGTTGCCCTCTATGACTCTCGTCATCGCACAAATCTTATATACAAGAATATTTAAACTCTAACTTCTGTTTTCTCTCTGCCTGTCTGGCGCAATAAAATATATTATGAATCTTACTGAATTAAAAAAGAAATCCGTACCCGAATTGCTAGATATAGCAAAAGCAATGGGCCTTGATAACCTTGCCCGCTCGCGTAAGCAAGACGTTATATTTAGCATCCTTAAGCGCCACGCCAAAAGTGGTGAAGACATTTATGGTCAGGGTGTATTAGAAATCCTACAAGATGGCTTTGGCTTTTTGCGCTCAGCCGACTCTTCTTACCTAGCTGGTCCTGATGATATCTATGTATCACCTTCGCAGATTCGTCGCTTTAATTTGCGCACGGGCGACAGCATTGATGGCAAGATTCGTCCGCCTAAGGACGGCGAACGTTACTTTGCTTTGCTGAAGGTTGCCAATATTAACTTTGGTCCTCCAGAGCAAGCCAAGAACAAGATTTTGTTTGAAAACTTAACGCCTTTGTTCGCCCAAGATCGTTTGCACATGCAGCTAGGTAACGGTTCTAGTGAAGATTTAACAGCCCGTGTTATTGATCTAACTGCGCCTATGGGTAAAGGTCAGCGTGCCTTGATTGTATCGCCACCTAAGGCCGGTAAAACCTTGATGTTGCAGAACATCGCGCACTCAATTACGCGTAACAATCCAGATTGTCATTTGATCGTATTGTTGATTGATGAACGTCCAGAAGAAGTAACTGACATGAGTCGCTCCGTACGTGGCGAAGTGGTTGCTAGTACTTTTGATGAGCCACCTTCGCGTCACGTACAAGTAGCCGAAATGGTAGTAGAAAAAGCCAAGCGTTTGGTTGAACACAAGAAGGACGTGGTTATCCTACTTGACTCTATTACTCGTTTGGCTCGTGCTTACAACACGGTTGTGCCTTCCTCCGGTAAGGTTCTAACAGGTGGTGTTGATGCTCACGCTCTAGAACGTCCTAAGCGTTTCTTTGGTGCGGCACGTAACATTGAAGAAGGTGGTAGTTTGACCATTATTGCTACGGCACTAACGGAAACTGGCTCCAAGATGGACGAAGTAATCTTTGAAGAATTTAAAGGCACGGGTAACTCTGAAGTACATTTGGATCGAAAGATTGCCGAACGTCGTGTATTCCCTGCTATTAACATTCGTAAGTCGTCTACTCGTCGCGAAGAATTATTGACTCGTGAAGACGAACTACAGCGTATGTGGATATTGCGTAAGTTGCTTGATCCAATGGAAGATGTCGCTGCCACTGAATTCTTAGTTGATAAGCTGAAAGGCTTTAAGACCAACGAAGAATTCTTTATGTCCATGAAGCGTAAATAACGCTGACTCAAAAAATCATCGGTCATGACGTTAAAATATAAGGATCTGCGCGATTTTATCGCCACCCTCGAACAACAGGGCGAATTGAAGCGTATTCAAACCCCTGTTGACCCTAATTTAGAAATGACCGAGATCTGCGATCGCACTTTGCGGGCCGAAGGGCCTGCATTGCTGTTTGAAAACCCCAAAGGTTATTCTGTCCCTGTCTTAGCTAACTTGTTTGGTACCCCCAAGCGTGTGGCTTTAGGTATGGGCGCGGCCGATGTCAGCAGCTTGCGAGACATTGGCACCTTGCTGGCTACCCTCAAAGAACCTGAACCACCTAAGGGCTTTAAAGACGCCTTAGACAAACTACCTCTTTATAAACAAGTGCTGAACATGGGGCCCAAAAAGGTCTCGCGTCCGGCCTGTCAGCAGGTTGTATTGGCAGGTGATGAGGTAGATTTGGGTAAGCTACCTATTCAAACCTGTTGGCCTGGGGATGCCGGCCCTCTGGTGACTTGGCCATTGGTGATTACTCGTGGTCCTAATAAACAGCGTCAAAACTTAGGCATCTATCGTCAACAAGTGATCGGCAAAAACCGCCTTATTATGCGTTGGTTATCACACCGTGGTGGTGCTTTGGACTTCCGTGATTGGAAACTACAGCATCCTGGTGAAAACTTCCCAGTAGCCGTGGCCTTAGGTGCCGATCCTGCGACTATTTTGGGTGCCGTTACCCCGGTACCGGATACCCTTAGTGAATATGCTTTTGCAGGTTTGCTACGTGGTGGTAAAACCGAAGTGGCAGACTGTTTAACCTGTGATTTGCAGGTACCAGCTAGTGCTGAATACATTCTAGAAGGTTATATCGCGCCCGATGATATGGCTGATGAAGGCCCATTTGGTGACCACACTGGCTACTACAATGAAGTAGATAGCTTCCCTGTATTTACGGTGACGCGTATTACCCACCGGCAAGATCCTATCTATCATAGTACCTATACCGGACGTCCACCGGATGAACCTGCGGTACTAGGCGTGGCACTAAATGAAGTATTTGTGCCTATTTTGCAAAAGCAGTTCCCAGAAATTGTGGACTTTTACCTGCCACCTGAAGGCTGCTCTTACCGTATGGCGGTAGTCACCATTAAGAAACAGTATCCAGGTCATGCTAAGCGCGTGATGATGGGTGTTTGGTCTTTCTTGCGTCAGTTTATGTACACCAAGTTTGTGATTGTTACAGACGATGATGTAAATGCTCGTGACTGGAATGATGTTATTTGGGCCATGACGACACGTATGGATCCGGCTCGTGATACCACCATGATCACTAATACGCCCATTGATTACTTGGACTTTGCCTCACCAGTGTCTGGCCTAGGTTCCAAGATGGGTATGGATGCTACTAATAAATGGCCTGGTGAAACGGACCGTGAATGGGGCGAACCTATTACCATGGACCCGGCCGTGAAACAGCGCGTGGATGAGCTCTGGGATGAATTAGGTATTGACGACAAGTAACGGTATTAGCGTTATTTTAGGCATTAAAAAAGGTGGTACTGTTTAACAGACCACCTTTTTTAATGGGCGTTAGTAAATTAGTTAGTAATGGCTTCGCGTGGTGTTACAGTTACTTTGATCTCGGAACCGCTCACTGTGCGCTTTTCAATTTGTATAGTGGCAACACGACCGGCCTTTTCAAAAGTCAGTACGGATACTTCGGATTGTACTGAAGTGATGCCAATCCAGCCGTAAGTCGACATGTTCTGATGGAAGTAGGTAAAGGCTTGGCTAGCATTTAGCTTGGAGCGAAATACAGCGCGGCCAGTCCACTGCTCACCAGTGTTAAGTAATAGAGACTTGCTGATTACTAGTACGTCATCTAATGGAATAGGGATGTCCGCATAGGAATTGGTCACCTGTGGATCACTCGCGCTTAGGGTTTGATTGTCGCCACCAGGAATTTGGGTGACAGGTGCAGCGCAAGATGCCAATAGGCCTAAACTAAGACCGGCAGTGATAATAGCTTTTAAGTAGCGATTCATGACGAATGTTCCACGATTACATTAATGTTTAGGATTATAACCAAGGTGCTTAGGAATTGCAGTTATTGACCTTAAAAATAGCTTTAAGATTAATTAAATAGACCTTTAAATGATCTTAATGGGACATTTCTGTTGTCTGTATCTGTATTTGCTGCATTAAGTCCATTGCTGGTGGGTAGTTGGGTGTTTGTTGTAAAGCTAAAGCTAGTCGGTCCAAGGCGATATCGGTATACCCTTGCTGCCAGTAATATGTGGCTAGTTCGGTATATATGCGGGCAGCCATGTCTGTGTGCTCCGCAGGTTTAGGAGGTAAGCTACAAGCGCTTAACAGTAGTGCCCACAAGCCAATGCTGGTTATGGGTTTTTTGAAGATCCTTTTCATCCTCTAAGCTTAGTTCAAGCATGACGATTTGCTAGTTTGGTGGAACTGTTTATGAATTAAGCAGATCTGCTAGTTCATAAACTACGTCAAAGTGGTTGCGATTGGGGACTTCAAGGCTGCTAACAGCAACGCCATCAGTTGCCAGAAAGCTAGCATACTGCTGACTTTGGCGTTTGAATTCACTGGTTTCGTTAGCTCCCCAAACTAACTGACAATAGGGCATGGACTGATTGCTAGCTAAGCCTGGGCTAAGTGCGTGTGCACTAGTTATATCAAGACCTATAGGGTCGTTAACATAGGTGGTCACTAGAGGCCTTAGATCGTAAACACCACTAAACAAAATAGCTTGGCTAAACAGCTGTGCATGCAAGCCTTGTTCGTTGCTGGCGGCTGCTTGCAGGACACACGCAGCTAGGTGGGCACCCGCGGAGCTGCCACTGAGAATGATCTCTTGTTGGTTAATGTCCCAATCTTGCTGCTTGATCCAAGCGATAGCCTGGCAACACTGCTGCACCATGGTATTGATGCTGGCGCAGGGGGCTAGGGTGTAGTCAATAACGGCAAGGTGATAACCTTTTGCAACTATTGGCTGCGCCATAAAGCAGGATTCATCTTTACTGAGCTCTTGCCAGTAGCCCCCGTGAATATATATGACTAAAGATGCGCCTGACTTTCCAGGGAAGTAGTCGATACCCTGGCAACGATCGTCGCCATAGCTTAGGCTGGCTTGGTGTGGCAGTTGGATTTTGGCTGTGGCCGAATCATCAATGTAGTCTTGAATATACACCATGATGTCATCGACACAGGAGCTAGGCGAGTATTCTTGCTCTAGCTTAGCGTGGCTAAAGTGTTTCCAGGGCATGGGGAAGTGACGAGCTGGGTGATTGTTTTCGGACATGGTCAAAGGCTTGATTAAAGGGTTTGGGCGGGGCACGAGTGTACGGATTAATTGCAGTATTGGGCGGTGGCAGTTACCACATTCAGCGGCAATATTTAGCTCGCGACGCAAGCTGCGAAAATCATGGTGGCCCGCTTGCACGGCGTCAATCACTTGTTGTCTGGTGATGTCTTCACAGGTGCATATGATATGTTGGTCGTTCATGGACCGATTGTAGCGTTTATTTATGGCGGCGTCGTTCTATTTTGGGCTCTGTAAACGCAGTATGTATTGAGTTTTATGGTTGCTTTGATTATGGGCGATGCCAAATTCCAAGAAGTCATTACTGAGGCCCAAAAAGCCCTGCTGTATCGAAGCCGCGGTTGCCAGGTGTTCTGGCTGCAGGCTGGTTGTGTGTGACAAGGAAAGTTTTATATTGTCGCGCAGCCAAGTGCTGTAGCCAAGATCAAGGTCCAGCTGCCTGCCATTAAGACTCAAAGGGATGCTTCGGTGATAGGTTTTTATATTACCTGATGAGTCAGCTAAGTCCGCTAGTTTGATGGTCATGTTGCCGCTATTGATTCTGTGTGGTTGTCTTATGTGTAGGCTAACTTGATCTTGTCCTAACCACTGTTGGTGGCTGGCACCCAGACTAAAACTGTTGCTGGTAATATCTTGGGCGCTATGGATTAGGCTGTCTTGTGGAGAGCCCATATTACTTATCGCGGCTGTGTAAAATCCTTCCAAATGGGTAGAGGCGGTGATCTGGTGACGTATATCTAAACTCACAAAGGAGCTGTTATTCCAGCTCTCGTCTAGGTTAAAGGCTCCAGTACCAGTTAGTCCAAGCAAATTATCTCTTTGTGTATCCAAACCGCCTGTCGCGCGTACCTGCCAGCGTGTATAGCTAGGGGTTTGCCAGCCAAAGCTGAGTTTGGTGTGGTCAACCTTTGCAGTGGTTTGATCGCGGCTTAGCTCTGCAGTGGTGAATAAGTTGCCATAAGCTTGGTTGTAGTGGCTGGTTTGTTTAACACTGTTAGGGTTGGTGGCTAAGTATGGCACGAGTTGGTTATTGGCTTCCATAGCGGCGTTATAGTCACTAGTAAGATGGGTTTGCCAATAGCGCATTTGGGTGGGTAATGCTTGGTTGCCTGTTGACGCGGTATTAACAAGATTTTGCAGAGGTACGGCGAAGCCCGCATTCAAATCATCGTAGGCGTATACCGCTAGCTCCTGTACACCGAGACTAAGACTATTACCAAATGCCGAACTAAGGTTTATGCCACTGTTTTGAATGGTGTAATTGCTATTGGTGACTAAGTTAGATCCTGTAACCATACGCGGAGAACCGGTATTAACGATGGGGTTAAGAGCCGCGTAAATGTCCAGAAAACCATGGCCGTATTGGCTGTTATAGCCGTGCTGTACACCATTGCTAAAGGTGGTATAGGCCGTTGCCGAGAAGAAATCATTGTTGGCAGAGGCGAGTAAACGGTCGGTAAGTTGGGCGGGGGTGTGGTTAGGGAAGGCTTCGGCCAACAAGGCAATAGCTCCAGAAACCTGTGGGGCGGCATAGGAGGTGCCGCTAATGTTGTCGACATAATCTGAGTTCTGACTATTTTGATAACTGGCAGCGCGAATATGGGTGGCATCGGCGCCCAAGCAGTAGGCTGCAGTTGAGCCGCAGGGAGCAGATTGTAGGGCATAACTGAGGCTGCTACTATTGCCTGTTATATTGATATTAACAGTGCTCAACCAAGCGTCGGATAGCTCGGGGAACAGCCCTGGCATAGCAGCTTGAATATCGGCGTCGGTGTAACTGCTGGTGTTGGATACGGCGTAGATTACAACTCCCTTTTGTTGAAAGGTATTAAGGGCTTGTACATAGGCGGTGACCGATGCTGCATCGGCAGTATAACCTTCGTTATTTAGTTTTTGTGCCATGCCGTGGGCATTAGTCCAACCATTATTCTGTATATCTGTTTGCAAGCTAGACATCATATAGTCTACGCCCCAGCTGTTATTTTGGGCCACAGCGTCGTGCGCTGCAGCGTCGGCTGTAAGGGCTGCCCAGCGGTTGGGGATGTAGGTTTCATATCCGAAGCGGGTGTAGTCTGAAAGGTGAAGATTGGCCGCAGGTGCTACGCCTTGTATGCCTGAACTATCGGCTTCCCCTGCTGCGATACTGGCTACAGATAAGCCATGATAGCTACTGTTGTTGACGCTATTAAATGTTCCAAAAGTAATAGGGCTTTTGCTATCCAATTCTTGGTGTTGGTTGTGAAATCGAGAATCCACAATGGCGATGATTTCGCCTGCTCCGGATAAGCCATAGCCATAAGCTTTATGAGCATTGATTGCTTCATAGGGGGTGACTGTGCTGGTGGTGCTAGTGCCATTTATATATTGTAGTTCGCTGCTTGTGCGTGCCGTTTCGGCAGTGGCTACGTTGTAGGTCAGGCTAGTGCCAGAATCAAGAAAATCACTGTTGTTGGCGGTAGGGATAACACTCGTTGTTGCTCCACCTCCACAAGCGCTGAGCAGTCCGGCGATACCGATTGAAGCTGTGCGCTTGAAAAACATGAATGAAGCTCTGTCTTGATGGATAGAAAGCCGATTGTAGCGTTAATCTGCCGCAGATTCCTGTTATTTGGCTAGGTGGCGAATAGCGTCGCCTAAACCAGCTACTGTGAGCGGATACATTTTGTGGTCAATTAGTTGCTGAGTAAGACTAATGGAATGGGTATAACCCCAATGGTTTTCATGCACTGGATTAAGCCATACTACCTTATCGAAGTGCTGTGTTAGGCGCTGCATCCAGGTAGCCCCTGGTTCTTTGTTCATATGCTCAACACTGCCGTAAGGCGAACTGATTTCATAGGGCGCCATAGAGGCATCGCCAACAAAGATTACCTTGTAGTCCTTGCCGTAGGTATGCAAGATGTCATACAAGGCTGTACGTTGCTGTTGCCTGCGTAGGTTGTCTGTCCACATGCTTTCGTAGATAAAGTTGTGAAAGTAAAACTGTTTAAGGTGCTTGAATTCGGTACGGCAAGCGGCAAATAGCTCTTCGCATACTTGTATGTACGGGTCCATGGAACCGCCTACATCAAGCAGTAAGAGCACCTTTACTGAGTTATGACGTTCCGGTACTAACTTGAGATCTAGCATGCCGGCATTTTTGGCTGTGGCGCTAATGGTGTGATCAAGGTCGAGTTCTTCTGCCGCACCGGTACGAGCAAATTGGCGTAGCTTACGCAAGGCAACCTTAAGGTTGCGAGTGCCCAGTTCTACACTGTCGTCTAGATTGCGGAATTGGCGTTCTTCCCATACTTTGGCAGCGCTCTTGTTGCGGCTTTCGCCGCCAACGCGAATACCTTCTGGATGATAGCCACTGTGGCCAAATGGTGAGGTGCCACCAGTGCCGACCCACTTGTTACCACCAGCATGACGTTTTTCTTGCTCGGCTAGACGTTCTTTAAAGGTCTCTAATAACTTTTCTAGGCTGCCTAAAGATTCTAGTTTAGCTTTGTCTTCGTCACTGAGATGCTTCATAAATTCAGCGCGCAACCAGTCTTCAGGAATCAGGGCTTCGATCAAACCTTCTAGGTCTTCTAGTTGTTTGAAGTAGGCGCCGAATACGCGGTCAAATTTATCAAAGTGCATTTCATCTTTGACTAGGCAGGTGCGAGCCAAATAATAAAATTCTTCCATATCTGCAAACACCAAATGCTTTTGCAGGGCTTCCATAAGGATAAGGTATTCCTTGATAGAAACCGGAATTTGCGCCTTCTTAAGGGTGTAGAAAAAGTCGATTAACATAGTTTATGTAAGCACTTACTAGCGGTTTTGGCGACGTGACATAAAGGCTAGACGTTCTAATAGCTGTACATCTTGTTCGTTTTTCAAAAGTGCCCCATACAAAGGCGGGATGGCTTTAGTCTGGTCACGGTTGGCTAGAATATCATCTGGGATATCGTCTGCCATAAGTAGCTTTAGCCAGTCAATTAGTTCCGATGTAGAAGGCTTTTTCTTGAGGCCTGGAATCTCGCGTAGATCAAAAAATATCTCCATGGCTTCGGCGACTAGCTTGGCGTTGAGTTGTGGGTAGTGTACATCGACAATAGCGCGCATGGTGTCTTTGTCAGGGAAGTTGATGTAGTGGAAGAAACAGCGACGCAAAAATGCATCTGGTAGTTCCTTTTCGTTGTTACTAGTGATGATAACCACTGGGCGTTGCTTGGCAACGACGCGTTCACCAGTTTCGTAAACATGAAATTCCATCTTATCTAATTCAACCAACAGGTCATTAGGGAATTCGATGTCGGCCTTGTCGATTTCGTCGATTAACAATACCAAACGCTTGTCGGCACCAAAGGCTTGCCACAACTTACCTTGCTTTATGTAGTTGCTAACGTCATGCACTTTGTCGTTGCCTAGCTGAGAGTCACGTAAACGAGATACAGCATCGTATTCATATAGACCTTGTTGAGCCTTGGTGGTGGACTTGATGTGCCATTGCAACAGTTCCATATTTAGTGCTTCAGCAACCTGTTCTGCCAGCAGAGTTTTACCTGTGCCAGGTTCACCTTTAATTAAAAGTGGGCGTTCCAGGGCAACGGCGGCATTAACGGCCATTTGTAGGTCTTTGGTGGCGACGTAGGATTCAGTACCGGTGAATTTCATGGTTGTTCTCTGTTGTTGACGTTATGTTTAATAAGACACATATCGATTATAGCAAAGCCGGTATTGTGCCTGAACCATAGTCAGTGTCTAGCCTGACTTTGGGGTCAATGACGCTTACAGGCAATGGATCGAAATAATCGAACCAGCAGATGACGTTTTTCCATAATATGTGGGCCATTGAACATGCTAGAATGGCCGTATTAATGGCATTGTGATCAATTTGACTAGTAGAGTTTACTCATGGCTGAGACTACCTCACAACAAGCGGCTGGCAATATTCCACCTACTGACATGGCCCAAGCTTCTGTGGCAGGTAAGAGTGCGGGAGAACTGCGTAATTTTGCTTTTTTGCTGTTAGAAAACTTCTCTATGATGGCCCTGACTTCGGCCGTTGATGCTTTGCGCACAGCCAACTTGCTGGCTGAGTCTGATCTGTTTAGTTATCAGTTAGTGTCTATCGATGGTGCTTCTATCTGTGGTGACCTTGGTTTCTCAGCGGTAGTGGATACCACCTTGGCAGATTTGAATCTGTCGCAAATCGATGCGCTAGTTGTGTGTGGTGGCTTGCGTGTGGATCTACAGGCCAATCCTGTTGTGACACGTTTTTTGCGACGCCCACAAGTAAAAACCTTGGCTTTAGGTTCGTTGTGGAATGGTGTTTTTGCCTTGGCTCATGCCGGCCTCTTGGAGGCCGTGCCTTGCGCGGTACATCGTGAGAATCGTGCAAGCTTTCGGGAACTGTTTAACAAAGTAGAGCTGAAAGATCGCGCTTATGTGCTGCATGATGCTCCTCAGACTAAGGTATTTTCCTGCGCTGGCGGTAGTAGCGCTTTGGATATGATGTTGGAGCTAATCGTTGAAACGCAGGGCAAGCAATTTGTACGTGGTATTTGCGATATTCTGACCTGTGACCGCATTAATGATGCCAGCGAGCCAGCATTTTTGCATGATCCATCTGAAACCCAGTTACCGCAGAATCTAAAAGACGTTATTGCCTTGATGGAAAATAACATGGAGGAAATGCTGACGCCAGAAGAGATTGCTGCTTTGGTGGGTATTACTCGACGTCAGGTTGAACGTTTATTTCAGCGTTATCTTGGTAGTACGCCAACCCGCCATTATTTAGAGTTGCGCTTAAAACGTTCTCATCAGTTGTTGACGCAGACTCAGTTGTCCATGAATGATATCTCTCTGGCCTGTGGTTTTGTCTCTTACCCACATTTTTCTAAATGCTATCGCCAGTTCTTTAACAAGACTCCATCTAGTAGCCGGAAGAAGCCTTAGCGTATTACGATAGTTGCAACATACTTACAACGATCAGGCCTTGAGCTAAAGTGTAAGTGCTCATGATCCAAAGGTGTGGTTTAGGTAAGGCGCTTACGAAGCGGTTGGTCGCTAAAGTTAAGTCCGACGCCATAAAGATCAAAGCGCCAGATGCTAGGGCCCAAGCCCACATGTCGCCCAGATGTAAAGCCAAGGCAATGGCTACGGTGCCCTTGCTGGCCAGCACCAAACAGTAAATTAGCACAGGCATTTGCAAGCTGCCTAGGTGAGGGCGCAGATACCAAAAAGCCCCTAAGGCAATGGCAAATTTGCTCGCTATGATGTTAAGCCAGGGGATGTCTGCTGCAGTGGGGATTAGGGCAAAAATGGCCATGGCCATGGCTAGGTGACCAAAGAGAAAGCTCACTAGCCCCGTCATGAAAGACCGTTTGCTATGATTTAATAAGGCGACATCGCCCAACCAAGCTGCCAAAAGCGCGAGATTTACCCAGTTGCTGTCACCACCAAATACCACATAAGTAAGCCATAATAAGGGCATCAACAAAGGTTTGGTGGCGCGGCGTATGGGATCGCTCTTGTCAGCATTGGTACAGTGTACAAGGCTAAGTGCCGCGTAGGCCAGAAGGCTAAGAGTTGCGCTCATAAAGGTATAGGTGGGTTGGCTTTGCTATTGCCGCTAGCTTAGGTTATAACACCTTGTTTGTCGATACGGAGTTGCGTTTATGATCCCCGCTAAGGTACAAGCCTGTTTGGATGAGCATCAGTTATCAGTGCTGCAATTTGAGCCGGGTAGTACGCCAACCTCGGAGCTAGCAGCCGAAAAAATTGGTGTGGCTGTAGGGCAGATCGCTAAGTCTATGTTGTTCAAAGCCAAAGACGGTACCTTCCACCTAATCGTGTGTGCCGGTGATCGCCGCATTTGCAGCAAGCGTATGAAAAGTCATTTGGGTGTGAAGGCCCGTATGGCTACGGTAGATGAGACTTTTGATGTTACTGAATTTAAGCCAGGTGGCGTATGCCCCTTCGGCATTACTCAAGCACAAGTACATATTGATAGCAGTTTGAGTGGTTATGATCAGGTTTATCCAGCGGCAGGTACCGATTCTACAGGCGTGCCTACTACCTATGAGCAGCTGTTGCTGATCACCTCTGGCCTAACTTGCGACGTGATGCAAGAAGCTTGATCGTTTATTAATCGTTTAGATTGATATCTTGCAGGCTGGTCACTTGCCAATCTGTATATTCTGGCCAAGCAAACTGGCCTTTGGTGTCGATGTGAATCGTCGCCACACCTGCGGCCTTACCGGCTTGCAGATCGTATAAAAAGTCTCCTACCATTACCGTGTCTTGCTGCTGTGCTTGCCACGCTTGCATCAGATATTCCAGGCCCGCAGGGGATGGCTTGGGGGTGCAGCTATCGCGGTCAAGAATATAAGGTTCCAAAAAGAACTCTTCTAATCCACAAGTGCGCAATGTTTGCTGAGCTACAGTGTGCAGGTTGCGCGTGATGATACCCATTTTAACGCCGCGACTTTGCAGATTTTGTAATAATTCAAGGGCGCCTGGCATGGGTTTGGCTAGACTAGCAAAGTGATGTTCAAATTCATTCACCTTGTCCCACAAGGGTGCGGCTTCATCGGCAGGCATGTTAGCTAAAGTCTCTAAAATAGGGGCGTCATCGGCCATGCCAAGCTCACGGCGCATCATAACGAAATCGTGTACGCCTACCGTGAGGGTGCCATCCATATCAAAGATCCAGTGCTGACGTTTAGCGATGTTGTGCATAGGCTACCTGTTTTATCAAAAGCTCACCTCTAATGTCTCTACTAGTGAGTTTGGCTATGATAAAATACTTGGCATCGAGTTTGTTAATTTTTTAACGTATAACGCATTTTAGGAGTCTCGCCAGTGAGTGCCAAAGTTGCCGTAATTATGGGGTCAAAAAGTGATTGGCCAACCATGCAAGAAGCTACCGACCTTATGGATCGTTTTGAAGTAGAATACGAAGTAGAAGTGGTTTCTGCTCACCGTACTCCCGATAAGCTAATGTCCTTCTCAGCGGCGGCTGCCGATCGTGGTATTCAGGTAATTATTGCTGGTGCTGGTGGTGCTGCGCACTTGCCAGGCATGGTCGCTTCCAAAACCCGTTTGCCAGTATTGGGTGTGCCAGTACAAAGCAAGGCCTTAAGTGGTGTCGATAGCTTGTATTCAATCGTGCAAATGCCCCGTGGCGTAGCCGTAGGTAGTATGGCTATTGGTGGTGCGGGTGCTTTTAACGCAGGTTTGCTGGCTTGCCAAATGTTGGCTAACCAAGACGCGGATCTTGCCCAGCGTATTGAAGATTTCCGTACCCAGCAAACACAAACTATTTTGGACAATCCTGATCCGAGGGAAGGCTAATGAGTCGCGTATGGGTACTGGGCGCCGGACAACTGGGCGCCATGCTGAAGCATGCAGCACAACCATTAGGTGTAGACCTTATTGCCGTTGATATCGAAAACGATAGCAACTTGGATTTGGCTGCTGATGACGTTATCACGGCTGAACGTGAGCAATGGCCATCCACGCAAGCTACTGATCAACTAGCGGCACATCCTAACTTTGTGAACAGAGAAGTGTTTGGTTTGGTTGCCGATCGCGTAACGCAGAAGCAAATGATTGATCGCTTGCAGTTGCCAACTGCACCTTGGCAGTTAGTGTCCGATGGCCAAACTGCAGCGGCACTGCATGAAGCTTATGGCCCACGTGTATTGCTGAAACAACGTAGCGGTGGCTTTGATGGCCGTGGTCAATTGTGGCTCAAGCAAGATGAAGACACGCAAGTGCCTAGTGATTGGCAAGACAAGGTTATTGCTGAGCAGGCGATTGGCTTTGACGAAGAGGTGTCTATTGTTGGCGTACGCAATCGGGCCGGTGAATGTCATTTCTATCCATTGGCTTTGAACCTGCATCAAGACGGTATTCTGGCCGTGACGCTAGCTCCTTTGGCACGTTTACAGCCATTGCAAAGCAAAGCGGAAAGTATGCTGAGTGCCATTATGGGCGAGTTAGACTACGTTGGCGTAATGGCCATGGAATGCTTCCGTGTTGGTGATGAGCTGCTAATTAATGAGCTAGCCCCACGGGTTCATAATAGTGGTCACTGGACCCAGGCCGGTGCTAGCATCAGTCAATTTGAATACCATGTGCGTGCTACTGCTGATCTACCTCTAGGCCCAGCAGTTATCAAGCATGAAAGCGTGATGATTAATCTGATAGGTATTGATTACAACCACGAGTGGTTGGCTATCCCTGGTGCCGAAGTGTTCTGGTACGGTAAAGAAGTGCGCCCTGCACGCAAGGTGGGACATATTAACTTTGCCATGGGTGACAAGCAGCAGCTAATTGCTTCTTTGCAGCGCCTTAAGCCTTTGATGGGTGACTGGTATGCGCCTGCGATGGATTGGGCTTTGCAAGAGCTTGCTCAGAGCTCAGCTGCAGTTAAATAAAAGTTAAACAAAAGAATAGCGTTAATAAGCGCTTCTCAGTGTACCGAATTTAGGGAAATAAGTATGGAAGTTTTGCAGCAATCATTGCTAGGTTTGATCGATTTTGTCATCTATTTTGGTATCTCCTTGGTATTGTTGTTGGGCTTTAAGTGGGCCTATACCCTAGTTACTCCCCATGATGAGTGGGAGTTGGTGAAAGAAAAGCACAGTACTGCTGCAGCCATTGGTTTAGTGGGAGCGGTTATTGGTTTTAGTATTGCTTTAGCCGGCGCTGCTAGCAACTCTGTATCTTTGGTGGATTTTGTTATTTGGGGTGTAGTGGCTCTGATTGCTCAGCTGTTGGCCTTTGCCTTTTTGCGCTTCACTTTTATGCCAAGAATTGCCGAGCGCATTAATAACGACGAAGTTTCCGCTGGCATTATGCTAGGTGGTGTATCGGTAGCAGTTGGCTTGTTGAATGCCGCCTGCATGACTTACTAAAGGAGTGTTATCAATGAAACGCTCCCGTAATATTGATTTGGCTAGTCTGCGCAAAGCGGACAAGCCGTTACCGCTTAAGCCCATCACCGTTGGTATCATGGCAGCGACCTTGAGTGCCTGTGGGGATTCTGAAGTAGCCAATATCTACCCTTCTGTAATGGAATGCGCCATGGATAATCCCGAGTTCGTGGAAATGTGCGAACTGGCTTATGAGCAAGCTGTAGAAGACGCTGCGGAAACTAGCCCCAAGTATGCTCGCCATGATGAATGTGAAGATGATTTTGGTCTGAATAACTGCCAGCCTTATACAGGCATGGGTAACAATTGGTTTATGCCTGCCATGGCCGGTTTTATGATGGCACGCATGTTCGATGATGACTTTGATCTCAAGAAAAAGAAGAAAAAGCGCTATAGCTCACCTTTGTTTATGTCCAAAAATCGCCGTTCTCCAGTGTTTGGCAACTGGGTATCGGCAACGGGAAAATCCTATGGCTCTTTTAACACCAAGCAAGTAAAAGTGAGTAGTAAAGCCTTTGCGCCTAAGCCTAAAGTAACCAAGACCACTAGCCGTGGTGGCTTTGGTAAGATGGCTCGTTCGGTGGCTACGCGCTCTAGTTGGGGTGGTTAGGCTTGCTGCGTTTGCCTATTGCAGAACGCCCTGCATGGCGTGATCAGGCGCGGGAATATGGCTTTGGGTTCCATACCATGTATGGTGAACCCTACTGGGACGAAAGTGCCTATTATCAATTTAGCCTGCGTCAAGTTGAAGATCATATAGAAGACCCTACTGCCGAGTTGCACCAGATGTGCTTGCAAGTAGTGGATAAGGTCATCACTGATGAAGCCTTGATGGCACGCTTTCAAATACCTCGTCAATACTGGGATCTTGTGGCTAGCTCCTGGCGGGCTCGTGAGCCTAGTCTCTATTCACGTTTGGATCTGGTTTATGATGCCCATGGCCCCGCAAAACTCTTAGAAAACAACGCCGATACGCCAACGAGTTTGTTTGAAACTGGTTTTTGGCAATGGTTGTGGTTGCAAGATAGTGTTAATGCAGGACGTTTGCCACGCCAAGCTGATCAGTTTAATTCCTTGCAAGAAAAGCTTGTGGCTCGTTTATCCCAGTTGCAAAAGCAGCGCCCTGGCCAGCCTTTGCACTTTAGCTGCTGCAAAGACACAGAAGAAGATCGCGGCACTGTGCAGTATCTTCAAGACTGTGCGCAAGAAGCTGGTATGCAAGCGCCTTTTGTTTTTGTCGAGGACTTGGGTTTGGGTGAGTCCGGTGCCTTTACGGATCAATACGATCAGGAAATTAGCTGGATGTTTAAGCTCTATCCGTGGGAGTTTATGTTACGTGAAGACTTTGCTGATCATCTGGCCACGGCTGGTTGCCGCTGGTTAGAGCCTTTGTGGAAATCTCTGATATCTAATAAGGCCATTTTGCCTTTGTTGTGGCAAATGTTTCCGGGTCACCCTAATTTATTGCCCGCCTACTTTGAAGACCAGCTAGGGTCTAGTGGCTTGCAACACTATGTAAAAAAACCTATCTTTGCTCGTGAGGGTGCCAACGTCAGTATCCACAAAGATGGCGAAACTCTATTCGATGCCGGTGGCCCTTATGGTGACGAAGGTTATATTTATCAGGCCTATACGCCTATGCCAAAATTTGGCGATAGCTACACTCTAATTGGCTCTTGGTTAGTGGACGATCAGCCTGCAGGTATGTCTATTCGCGAAGATCGTCAGCAGGTAACGCAAGATAGCTCACGCTTCTTGCCCCATATAATTATGGGTTAAGTCTGCACAGTATAATTAATAATTTGAGAACAGTAGAGAGACAATGAAACATCATATCTATGAAGTCGATGAATATAACATACGTAATTATCGCACCCGTGCTCTAGCCATATTAAGCGTGGGTTTTTTGTATATCACTATCGCTATTTTGGCATGGGTATTGTTGCAGTTTGAGCTAGAAAGCTCAGATGCCAACATTACCAATTATGCCGATGCTTTTTGGGCCTTGCAGATGAGTGCTAGCACCATTGGCTTTGGCGACTTTTATCCTGTGACCTTGGGTGGGCGCATGGTGATTGCGCTGATGTTCTATGTGGGTGTGGGTATTGTTGGTTTTATTGGCGCCTTGATTGCTGAGCGTGTGCTAGGTTTTGCCGACACCAACGTAAAAAACCGCGAACTACGCCGGCAGAACACGGAGATTTTGGAGCACAATATCCAACTAGAAAAGAAGATGGATCGACTATTGGCTCAGCTAGAGCAGCGTAGCTAGTCGAAACTAGCTGCTAATGCTGCTAATGATAACGGCGCGTTTGCCAAGGGCTAATAGCGCCAATACCAAATAGTACAGCGGCTAAGCCAATTAACCAGCCCACAAAAGGTACCGCTGCAAGTGTGGTCACTAGTACTGCGCCTAGTAAGGCCGTTAAGGCTAGCGCTAGTACACTGCTTGGCGTCTCACCACGTAAACGTTGCCATGCTATTTGGCCTACGGCGTAGCTGCCAACGATCCAGCCCACAAATACCAAGATAATCGTTAGTATCACTAGTATAAAGCTCACGGGCATGCCAATAAGTGTAATGGCAAATAGTGGAATGGCACCGATCATAATGGCTAGGCCTAATGCCCCCTGTAGTATGATTGTGCCCTTGTTGTCTTGGGCTTTACGGGCAACTCTGGCCATGAATTGACGGGCGATTAAAGCCGCAGCAAAACCTAGTAATGCAAGGGTTAGCACAGTAGATAGCCAGTCTTTCCAGTCGGCCTGTCCATAATGACGATAGTCCATACCATATTCATGCATGTCCTCCATTGCCATTGGCACACGCACGATTCTACTGCTGTCGGCAATGTGGCTAGGGATGTCGGTGGTACGGTCTTCGTCTTCGTAGATGGTAATGGTGCCAGCGACTTCAGCATTTTCGCCAAAACTAAGTTGCATAGCGCCTATGTCTAGGTCACCACCAATAACACCTTCTAGATGCACGGTGTCGCCACCTATTGCGGCATCGCCCGCAACGTCACCATAAACAGTAATGCTTTCTCCTAGAGCACGTAGCTCACCGGCTATGTTGCTGTTGATTTGAATGCTGGTGCCAACGGCGAGTACGTCTTGTGACACCGGTTCTTGCAAGGTGATGTTCTCACCACCCATATATAGATTGTGTGCTATAGGTGCATTTATATTTAGGTGTCGACCAATTATATGAGCGGAACCATCGACTGGGTGGTTGATGCTAATGCTATTAGCCATGGCGAAGACATCATCATTACCTGTTTGAGTAACGATGTTTTCATCCATGGCATAAAGGTCATCACCAATAGGTAATGACTCTGCCATGCTGAAGCTGCTCACTAGTGCGAAGCTGGCAGCAGTAATGAATGTAGTGAGAGATCTCATACGGAGCTCCTTTTTAGTTGAGTGTTATTTGCCACGCTGCATGCGAGAAAACTCTTTGTTCAACTCGTACTGCTTGGAGGTGACATAGGCCTCCATGTTTTTCACTCGGTCTAGGGCGTTATCAATACGTTGCTTGGCCTTTTGTAGGCGGCTGCTGGTGCTGGCGCCGTATTTAAATGCGTTGCGTGGTCGGTATTGATGTTGCTCTTCGTCGTACTCCATATTGACGGTGGCGTGACGTGGTCGTTTATCAATGGCAAAGATGGCAATGATATAAAGTAATACGGAGAGGCCGCCAAGCATAAAAAAGCTACCCACAAACAACAGGCGGATAATCCAGGGTTCAATATTAAGGTGTTCGGCAATACCGCCGCATACGCCGGCAAAACGTTTGTTTTCACGGCTGCGGTAGATGTTGCGGCCCCAGCCAGAGGCCTTGTCGTCTTTAAACTGCTGGTGTTTTCTATGTTGCTTTTTATACATCATGGGGTGATACCTCATTGGTGTTGGCGGGTTGTTGGCGCCAGCCACCGTGATCGTCATCTAGAATTTGTTCTAAAGTGCCAATGCGATCCGTTAGCTGATCAATGCTGGCAAGCAAGTCGTCTAACTGCTCGCGCTCATTATCTTGCAGGCCGTTTTGCGATGCACCTTTGCTGCGATAGTGCATGATGATCCAAATTGGCATCACGATGACAATAAAAAGAATAGTTGGCACAAACAAAAAGTCAAACATGGTGTTGTCCTTGTATAAAGGTTGCTAGAGGCTTATTGGGCCTGCTTAGCTTTCAGTTTAGCAAGTGCTTCGTTAATACGCTCGTCTTCTTCTAGGGCGTTGATTTGCGCGGCCAGGTCGCCTTCGTTGCCTAGGTCCATGGCCTCTAGCTGGCCTTCTAGGTTGTCCATACGGCGTTCAAATTTTTCGAACTTGGCGAAAGCGTTGTCCAAAGCGCTGCGATTACTTTGCTGTTTGATGCGAATGCGTTCTTGTACGGTTTTTTCGCGCACTAGTAAGGCCTTTTGCTTGGCCTTGGCATCATTAAGCTTGCTTTGTAGCTGGCCAATTTCTTCGCCTAGTTGGGTTAAGTGTTCGTCTGCGGCACTTAGCTCTACTTCAATGCGTAAGGCTTCTTCGTTTAAGTTAGCTTGCTCTTGTAAGGCGGCGCGGGCTAGGTCTTCGCGGTCTTTGCTAAGGGCTAGGACTGCTTTTTCTTCCCAGCTTTGGGCTTGGGTCTGCATCTGCTCTAATTTGCGATGCGCCGTTTTTTTGTCGGCAATGATGCGTGCTGAAGAGCTGCGCACTTCTACCAGTGTTTCTTCCATTTCCTGAATAATCAGGCGAATCATCTTGGCAGGGTCTTCGGCGTGGTCCAATAGTGAATTAAGGTTGGAATTAACGATGTCTGCCATGCGAGAAAAAATACCCATAACTAGTCTCCTTTACGGGGTTGTGATGTAAGCTGGCTAGTTTGCTGTGCTTTGTGCAGGTAGCGCGCCAGTCCATGTAAGCTGATAAATACACTCATAATAATGGCGATGCTAAGCAAGCCATTGTTCCAACCAAATAGGGCTAGCAGTAGTAGTATAAGAGCTGCGGCTAGGGGCCAAATTGGCGAAAGTTGTAATTGTGGATGCGATCTATTCATGCACTATGTATTACAGGTTGCGTGCCAGTTTTTCTAACCTGTTGTTTTATATGGGCTAATTGGTAATTCGATGATTTTTTTCATAATTAAAATGGCTAAATTTAATAATTAATGGTTAAATTTACATAGTGAAATAAACCAAAAAGATAGATATGCAGCAAAATATCATAGGCAGCTCTAATTTAATGCTCAAAACTCTGGACCAGGTATCGGATCTTGCACCGATCGAGCGTCCAGTACTGGTGCTAGGCGAACGTGGTACAGGTAAAGAGTTGGTATCACAGCGGCTGCATTTTCTTTCCGGGCGCTGGCAAGGGCCTTTGTTGCAAGTGAACTGCGCTGCCTTAAACGAAAACCTGTTAGATAGTGAACTGTTTGGCCATGAGAGCGGCGCTTTTACTGGCGCTAGCCGGCAGCATAAAGGCAAGTTTGAGCAAGCCCATGGCGGCACCCTAGTTATGGATGAGCTAGGCACCATGTCATTACGTCTGCAGGAAAAATTGCTGCGTGTATTGGAATACGGACAGTTCGAGCGCGTAGGTGGGCAACAAAGCGTGCAGGTTGATGTGCGAGTGGTGGGTTCTACCAACGCTAACCTAGCAGAGCTAGTAGCTGCTGGAGAATTCCGTGCTGATTTGTTAGACCGCTTGAGTTTTGATGTGGTGCATGTGCCTCCGCTGCGGCTGCGTGAAGAAGACGTTTTGGCGTTGGCCGAGCATTTTGCTGTGCGCATGAGTCATGAGCTAGGCTGGCAGTTTTTTGCGGGTTTCACGGATGCTATGAATGGTAAATTACTGACTTACCATTGGCCTGGTAACGTACGAGAATTACGCAATGTGGTAGAGCGCTCCTTAGCGCGTTGGGGGCAAGCCGAGGAGCCCCTTGGTGAATTGTGGTTTGACGTTCTTGCTAGTCCGTTTGAGGAATTGGAAAGCCCACAGCCTATAACTAATTCTCATCTGCCATTGGTGCCAGATGTTGGTTTGCCTTTCAAAGATCAAGTGGCTAGTTATGAGAAGCTTTTGCTAGAACAAGCTTTAACTTCTCATCAGCATCATCAAAGTCGCACGGCTCAAGCCCTAGGCCTTAGCTACCATCAATTACGGGGTATGTTGAAAAAGCATGCTTTAGTGGGTGATGCCAATGATTAACTCGCCGTTACCGCCGAGTTTCCCGCATATGCGTGCTAATAGTGTCATGCAAATGGGGATGCGAGTAGTGCCTAGTAGTGAGTGGCTGCAACCATGTATTGATTTGGAAGCTTACTACCAACACAAGCAACAGGTTCACACACAATACGGTAACAAGGTGTTTGATGGCCTGCCTGAATCCCAAGCTGCACAGCAAGAACTAAGCCGTATGCTAACCCAGCATTTGCTACAAGACCATGATCAAGTTTATGCCCAAATGGGCGACCAGCTTACTCATCTACCTAGTGGCATCTTGCTAGATATCCCGGCTCAAAACAGTTCGGATAGTTTATTTAAAACATCCTTGTGGGTTGCCGATGACTTGTTATTGATGCAAGAGTTGGGCGGTGAGTATTGCTTAACCGCAGCCAGTTTATGCAGCCCTAGCAGCTGGCGCTTGCAAGATAAGCTGGGCAAGCCCATGGCGCGCATACACGACCCAATACCAGATATTCATAAAAAACTAACGCCAAAAATCGATCAGTTTTTTAGCAGTATGGCCAGTGGCCAGGTGGTTGAGAGATATAATTGGTCTTTGCAGGAAGTACAAGAACTTGCTCAGTTCCCCCAGCCAATTAGCGCACCTCTACATGCTGATACGTCTCTGTACTACCGCATGGAACGCCAAAGCCTGCGCCGCTTGCCCGATTCCCAAGCCATAGTGTTTGGTATCCGTGTATATGTTTTTGAGATGCCTAGCTTAGGACAAGTACAGGGCGCTTTACCAGCCCTGAAAGAAGCAATTGATGAGTTGCCAACTGGCTTACGGGAGTACAAAAATATTGATTTCTACCAGCCGGCCTTGGCTAAGTATTGGGGTAAGTAGGGGCTATAAGTGACGTCCAGGATCCCGGCTTTGGTGGAGGATACGCAATAGACGTATCGTGTTATGAGTGATTCGGTAGTAGATGGCGTGATGGTTGGTAACCATGTGCCGGCCGCCTGACCTAATGATTGATTGATTTTGACCTTGTTTAGGGTGCCTTAGGAGAGATTTGATTGCTTGGTCTAGGCTGTCCATGTAGCTATCCGCAAACATATTCCCGTGTTCTTGTAAGGAATACAAATAGATATCTTCTAAATCAGTCTGTGCTAGTTGGCTTATTTCTAGCTTTGTTGCTCTTCTTGTAATTGATTTCTTTTCTTCCATGCGCGGCTCTTTATCTCATCCATTGAGTATTGCTGCATATCGCTGTTATCGGCTTCATCTAGTATAGAGCGTAGTTCATTTATGGCCATTTGGCGTTGAGCTTGGTCTTGGCGAATGAGGGTACGGATATATTCGCTGACATTGCCATAGCTGCCATTTTCTACTTGATCTTGAATGTACGCGCCCATCTTTTCAGGTAGGGAAATTGTTAATCGATTCATAATAATTATGCTTTTGTATGACTAAGTATGAATAAATCATATCATTGTGCATATTTCCTGGCAATCTTAAGATGCTAATGAAAATCCCGCGAACTAATCGTTAGTTGTTCCATAAGATGGCTGCAATCGATCAGGCGGCCAGCGATAACATGAATGACATTGCTATCAGGGTCACGTTCCAGGATGCCTTTGACCTTGAGAATACGTGCTTGCAGGTAGGCTTGCCGCTGAGCTCTGGCGGTGCCTTGCCAGACTACTAGGTTGGTGTTGCCGGTTTCATCTTCTAGAGTAATAAAGGTGACCCCAGAGGCAGTGCCAGGGCGTTGGCGGCCAGTGACTAGGCCAGCAACGGTAACCGGGGTTTGGTGGCCGATTACTTGCAAGTCCATAGCGGTACGAGTGCCGCGTAGATAACCAGCTTGGCGCAAAAGCGCGATAGGATGGTGAGCAAGGCTAAGCCGCATGCTGGTATAGTCTTCGGTGAGATCGTCCATGGCATTGGGCGCAGTAAGATCAACGCCATCTTGCATATCCTGCTGATTAAACAAAGGGCTCGTTTGATCTTGGCCCAACAGCTGCCAACGGGCTTGATAACGATGTCCAGCAATGGCTTTTAAAGCATTTGCACTGGCTAGGGCTTGTAGCTGATTGCCGGGGATGGCTAGGGCGTGTAGTTCTTGTATGCCGCTAAAACCTGCTTTGGGCCGTGCCGCCAATAATTGCTTAATAAGGGCTTCGCGTAGTCCTTTGATTTGGCGTAGGCCGACGCGTAGGGCTAAACCTGTTTGGTTGGGCAAGCTCTCGATACAATGCTCCCAAGTACTGGCGTTGATGCAGGCGGGTAGTACTTCTAGGCCACGGCGACGAGCATCTTGTAGCAGTTGCGAAGCGGTATAAAACCCCATGGGTTGGCTGTTTAGCAAGGAGCAATAAAACGCACTGGGGTAATAGTATTTGAGCCAAGCCGAAACGTAGGCCAGTACGGCAAAACTAGCTGAATGGGATTCGGGGAAACCGTATTCGCCAAAGCCTAGGATCTGTTGATACAGGCGTTCGGCAAAATCAGCCTGATAGCCTCGTGCCACCATGCCATCAATGAGCTTCTGTTGAAATTTTTCTAATTGGCCATGGCGTTTCCAGCTGGCCATGGCACGACGTAATTGATCGGCTTCACCACCCGTAAAGCCTGCCGCGACCATGGCTAGTTTGATGACCTGTTCCTGAAAAATAGGTACGCCCATGGTGCGTTCTAGTACGCCGCGTACTTCGTCTGATGGGTATTCTACGGCTTCTTTGCCGGCACGACGCTTTAGATAAGGGTGCACCATGTCACCCTGAATAGGCCCTGGACGCACAATGGCGATTTGCACTACAAGGTCATAAAAGCAGGCTGGGCGCAGGCGTGGCAGCATACTCATTTGCGCCCGGGATTCTACTTGAAACACGCCTACACTGTCGCCTTCTTGCAGCATGTTATAAACCTTGCTGTCGTCTTCCATGCGAGTGATATCGGCCAGCTGTAGGTCGCGGTTGTGATGCTGTTTGATCAACAGCAAGGCGCGGCGGATAGCGCTAAGCATACCCAACGCCAAAACATCGACCTTGAGCAGGGCTAGGGTCTCTAGGTCATCCTTGTCCCATTGAATAACAGTGCGCTGGGCCATGGCGGCATTTTCTGTGGGTACTAGTTCTGACAAGGGGCCGGCACTAATAATAAAACCGCCTACGTGTTGGGATAGGTGGCGAGGAAAACCCAAAATCTCATCAATAAGCTGTAAAAAACGCTGCCCCAAATGACTGTGCCTATCCAAGCCTAGTTGTTGTAACTGTTCTGCCCAGCCTTGTTGCCGATCGCGTCGGTCCACATTCTTAATAAACAGCTCTAGCTGCGGCAAAGGCAAACCAAGGGCTTTGCCAACTTCGCGCACGGCACTTTTAAAGCGGTAGGTAATCACTGTGGCGGCTAGGGCAGCACGCTGACGGCCGTATTTTTTATAAATGTACTGAATCACCTCTTCGCGACGCTGGTGTTCAAAATCCACGTCTATGTCTGGCGGTTCAGCCCGTTCTTTGGAAATAAAACGTTCAAATAAGACGTTAATTTGGCGCGGATCAACGGCGGTGATTTCTAAGCAATAGCAAACAATGGAGTTGGCTGCAGAACCCCGGCCCTGATAAAGAATCTGCTGGCTTTTAGCAAATTGCACTAGGTCATAGATGGTCAAAAAGAAGTGGGCATAGCCTTGTTCGGCAATTAGCTGCAGCTCTTTTTCGATGATCTGATTGATGTCAGCGGGCACCCCGGCGGGAAAGCGTAAGCGTTTGCCTTGTTCTACCAGATGGCGTAAATAGCTATTGGCATCATAGCCATCAGGCACAAGCTCTGATGGGTATTCATAACTAAGCTCGGATAAACAAAACTGGCAACGTTGGCTAATGTCTTGAGTAGCTTGCAACCAGCTAGCAGGATATAACTTGGCAAGTTTTTCTACAGGCCGTAAGCTGTGTTCACGATTGCCCTGTAACGCATAACCACAGGCCTGCACCGGTGTGCCGAGGCGAATAGCCGTGAGAGTGTCATGGAGCATTTGGCGGCTAGGGTGATGCATGTAGACCTGACCTAGCGCGCAGATAGGTAGGTCGTGTTCCTGAGCGAGTTGCTGGCAATAATGCTGCCGTTTTTGATCCAGAGTACTAAGGCGGCGGTGGCAGCCTAACCACAGGCGTGATTTATGCTGTAGTAGGGCTTTGGCTAATAAAGGGCTAGGGTTGGCCGGATGGGGCAACCAAATAAACAGGCATTGGTCTAGGGCGCTAAAGTCCTCTAGTTCAATCTGATACTGCCCTTTAGGGGCACGAGTGCGTGCTGTGGTAATAAGCTGGCATAGCTGTGCATAGGCCTGACGAGTAGGGGCTATCACTACTAGTTCTTGCTGTTGCAGGCGGAATTCGCTACCGATGATTAATTGTATGGACAGGTTTTCTTCGCGTATTACCTGATAAGCGCGCACTATACCAGCCACGGAGCATTCGTCAGTAATGGCTAAGGCCTTATAACCCAGCTCTGCCGCCCTGCGTACCAGCTCTTCTGGGTGGGAGGCGGCGCGTAAAAAGCTAAAGTTGCTTAGGCAGTAGAGTTCGCTGTAGTTCATATAGTAAATACCTGAAGTACTTGTAGGTGGAGCTTTTGTAGGTCGGAATTTAGTCCGACTTGTCGGCTTGAAGCCCGACCTACAAATTGAAGTTCAAGCAAAATAGCCATGCACAAACCACTCTTCTTGGTGGTTGCGAAATAGCCAGCACAGCTGGCCCTGAGGATTACGCATAATAAAATAATCCCGGCAAATGGCTTGGTTATCCCACCAGCCACTTTGGATGCGCTCCGGACCTTGTAGCATTTGCCAACCATAACGTGGCTTGCTAGCTAGCATCTGTGGTGACGGTAACAAAATGCTGGGGCGCAAGGCTTGAGTTGCTGCTTGTGCTGGTTGCGAAATGGAGGCGTTGTTATTACTTAGGTGATGCAATTGCAGGCTGTAGGCGCTGTGCTCTGGGCGGTAGTCATCCCGCATACCTAGTTGCCGTACACAATGATTGCCCAGTTTATTTTGCAAGCGGCCCAATAGTTGACCAGGGCTTAACTTGGCATGTTTATTAGGTTCAAATAAGGACTGATTGAAGGTTTCTCTAGCCGTTTGCTGGCGACCCTTGAGGTGCAAACTAACCACCGGGGCGTTAAGGCTGATTTGCTCTAAACGTAGCATAATCAGATCCAGCCAAACCTTAGCTAAATACTCTCCAGCACCGCTGCCGATATGCAGCCAGGTAGTTTCCTGCTCACGATAAATTAAGCCTAATTTGACGCTTGCCACCTGTAATTGGCGGCTATGTAAAAAAGCCTCCATATCCTGCAATAGACGCGATAGAGGAAAGCGTAACCCTGGGCTATTCTCTACCTCGTATAACAAGGGCAGCTGTTGTGAAAAGTACTCGCTAGGACGATAAGCGCTAAACCTAGGCGTGTGGTCTTGATACAGCTGTTGTAGATGCTGTACCAATTCCACACCCAGCTTTTTGCCTAGGTGAGAACGTGAATGGGACTGTACCTGCCCCAATAAGCGCAAACCTAAGCGTTGTAGTTGTTCCGTTAAAGCGGGGCTAAAGCCAGCTTCACTAATAGGCAGTTGATCTAATAAACGCGCGCTGGCATTGGCATCTTCGCAGAGTTGGTTTTTCTGCGCCACGGCCAATACCTGTGCCGCTAAGGGGCTGTGAGCCGCCGCATAAAAATAGTGCAACTGACGTTCTTGTAACGGTTGCTGCAAGCTTTGCCAATAGTGGGCTGCGTCCTTGTATAGACGGCGCATATCTTGGGTTTGAAACAACAAACCCTGAGAAGGATACAGATAAAGTGTAGCGCTAAGTTGGTACAGCTGGTGAGCCAATTGTTTTAATAATTGCTGCTCTTGGCGCACCTGATAATCAGCAATAGTGACATGGCTACACAGTAGGGCGGCTTGAGCCAAGCCTGTGCCTAGGCGAATGCCTGCTTCGCGGGCGGCTTTGTTGGTTTGCACCACCTGTCCCTGATGAATCAGTACGCAAGGTTGTTTTTGTTCTGCCCCTTGCTGGCTAAGACTGCTGTCCAGCTGTAAGTAAGGGAAGTGAATATAAAGCCACTGCATACCTCACCTCAGTGGTATTACGTTGTTGCTTGGTGCCGGCGTTGGAAGAGGTACTGACGCTGGTGCATAAAGCTCAGGCCAATGACCATTGAGTGGAATAGTACGACCTGCTGGCGGCCATTGCCCTTGCAGCTTGCTGACCTCTACATGTATACCCTGTGGGCAAGGGCTTAACGCTAGGCGGGCACTAATGGGCAAACCACTGCGGTCTGTACTAGATTCGCGTAACCAAAATAACAAAGCGTCATTGTCTTTAGCGGCCCACTGCAAACGCTTGGCCTCGCTAGTGCGCATATGCTGTTGCCACAGCACCACATACCGGCAACAGCCACTTTGTAGGCTTTGCTCTGCTGCCCACAAGGCTTCTTTTGGATTGGCACATTGCACAATAACTAGCTGCTGCAGATTAATACCAGCCTGTGCCAAAGCTTGGCTATATATACCTGCAGGAGGGTTAACCCAAATCTGTAGGCTGGCTTGTTTAGAGTCTCTTTCGGGCTTTTTTTCTGCTGCGTGTTTTTGTTTTAACAGCGGCCAAAGCAAACGTAACTCACCAATACCTTGATGGCTGTAATTAAGTTCCACAAGACCAGCCTCAGGCCAGCCGCCATATAACAGCTGATCTAGCTCGTCATGGCCGCTAAGCTGATGTTTTTGTGGTGACTGTTGTAGCTGTTTAGCAGACCATACCTGAGGATGGTCTAGGGCAAAGGGCGTATTCATAAGTAACTCAATACTACTGGATATATATACAGTAGTTTGTGCTTATTTGAAGAATGAGTCAAGAGTCAGAAGAGGATAGTTGTGGCAAAAACTAGTTGAGTAAGCTGAATGGGCTGGTAACACCTTTGGCCCCACGATTGAGGACATGGGTATAAATTTCGGTGGTTTTTACATCGGCATGCCCCAATTGTTCTTGCACGGTACGGATGTCGGCACCGGCTTGTAATAAGTGTGTGGCAAAGGAATGGCGCAATGTGTGGCTGCTTATTTGTTTGCTGATATTAGCTTTAATGCAGGCCTGATGCAGAAACTTATTAATGCTAGATTCATGTATATGATGACGGCGAAGGTGGCTGGTGCCAGGCTCAAAACTCAATTTAGAGGCAGAAAATAGATATTGCCAAGCTAGTTTTTTTGGCGCATGAGGATATTTCTTTGCCAACCTATGGGGCAGCAACACACCGGCATATTGATCGTGTGTTAAATCATCTTTCAAATATAGCTCAACACGTTGAATTTGATTCTTTATGGGTTCATGAAGTTCTGGAGCTAGCGTAACCAGGCGATGTTTACCGCCTTTCCCTTGCCATATTTGCAACTGAGAAAATTCAAAATCCACATCTTTTACTCGCAGCCTTACTAATTCAATCCGGCGTAAACCAGAGCCATACATTAATGCCGCCATAAGCCAGTGCACACCATGTAATTGCTGCAACAAAGCAGCTACTTCTACATTCGATAGCACCGTAGGAAGTTTACGTTGTCGATTGGCTCGACGAAACTGGCTAACATCACCAACAGGTAAATTTAAATACTTATCATATAAAAACACCAAGGCATTTAAGGCAATCGCCTGAGTTGCGGGGGCCACATCTTGTTGGGCCGCAAGGAAGGTTAAAAAATTTTCAACATGAACACCGGAAAGATCCTTTGGGTGATTTTTATTATGAAAAACAATGAATTTGCGGATCCAGTATAGATAGGTTTTAATGGTACGAAGGCTATACCCTCTGACACGCATATACTCATAGATAGCGTTGAGAAATGGAGAATTTGACACAATCAACCTTCCTCCCTGAAGTTTTGACTAGTCGAATGCTTATGTTGCGCTTTGAATAATATTATAGTGAATGATTCACGTTTTGCTTAAAAGGAAGGTTGGTGAGATGGAAAAACATAGTGATATCAATAAATTAGAAATCGCGATGAAAAGTTATAATGCCTTCACGCTAATAATTATTATGAAGCCGTAGGCTTCTTTAATCATACTGCTCAGCGTCATGTCAGACTAGAGTCATAAATTAGGGAATAGCATGAATAGAAAATTATTTGAGTTGGCTTTAGACAAAACAAGGCCATCAGATTGGGACTACTTCGAAGAGCTTAGTTCTGGTTTTCTAGCATCTGAGCTTCCATCTCTTAGGACAATGGCATCTCCAAGTGGTGATGGAGGACGGGACTCTGAATTATTTTCATCAGATGGATCGACATATGTAGCGGCTCAATATTCAGTGTCTAAAGACTTTGACCCTAAAGTTATGAGGACGATAAAGCGCCTTGAAGAGAGTTTCGATCAAATAAGAGTTCTAATTTATTGCACCAACAAACAAATTGGTGCCAAAGGCGATGCATTAAAGCAAAAATGCCTAGGCAAAGGCATTTCATTAGATATTCGTGATAAAAGTTGGTTTTTGGAAAGATATGAGCTGGATGATAATAAATATAGTTGTGCCTCTCAGCTGGTTGATGTTATTGCAAGACCACTTTTGGAGTCTGAGGCAATAATTGAGAAATCTAGGCCGGCATTAACTTCAATAGAGTCAAAAGCAGCTCTAACGTATTTAGGTATGCAGTGGGAAGATGAGAATACTGACAAAGGCTTGACAAAAATTGCGTTTGAATCGCTAGTTAGAGCCGCATTAAGAAATACTAGTTCAGATAATAGAATGGCGCGTAAAAATGTACATGAAAAAGTTATTACATTTATACCATCAAGTGATCCAGTTGAAATCGAGAAGAATGTTGACTCTGCCCTCAATAAACTAAACAAAAAAGTAATTCGTCATTGGACTAAAGAAGACGAATTCTGCCTCACTCATGATGAGGTAAATCGAATACAAGAGCGGGTTGCTGAGACCGAATGCGAAGAGGTAGAATTTTCCAATGAAGTTGCAAGGCTAGTTGAAAATGAGAGGGAGGATAGCGATCACATAAACGATGAAAATATTGAGGAAATATCAAATAGAATATTGAGGATTATTGATAATTATCTGATCAAGTCTGGTGAGTCATTTGCCTCTTCTGTAGTGAACGGTGACATTTGTTTAAACGACCATAATACGCTTAAAAACTGCATATTCTCAGACATTAACGACTTCCCATCAACGGAGGACTATCTAGTCCATTTTCCTGATATTGCACTAAATGTAATAGCAAGGTTGCTAAGTTCTGATTTAACCGCGGTAAAGACTGTAATCCCCCCATTATTAGCATCAGCTAAAAGTAGAGGCTTTCTCGGTTATAGCAATTGTCTGGGAGGAACCCCTCCGATTGCTGAGTGTGGACGAACATTATTATAGGTCCATTGCCACTGAGTAGCTAACAATTG
>CALKFY010000100.1 GCA_938084925.1 uncultured Pseudomonadales bacterium | reverse complement strand
GTGTCCATCGCTTGTAGAGCCTCCACCCAGCTTGGCTTAACATCATCTTTTGCGCTTGGACGATAGTAAACGCCTGAAGATAGCTTCCTAAGCCAACCACTCTGCGCATATTTTTGAGCTAAAGAATAGCTAATTCCGTTCTCAGTCAGCCATTGCTGTAGCACAAGGGCTCCAGGATATGCATGGGCAACCAACCAGTTTATCTTGGATGACATTTTCACACCATAGGTTTAAGAAAAACTAACACAACAAACCAAAGGTTTGCGTTACATCTTATTTTAATACTTAAAGTATTAAAATACATGATATAGTAAACCTATTCAGAAAGCTATCACATCCAACCCTGACTTAGGCTTGGCTTCGTGCCAATGCACTATTACCAGATGGTGACAGTATTGTGGACCAGAAATGATGCTGCGAATTATCGACTAATCCACACCGAACGTCGAGGAGCCAATTTCTTCTAGTGTTTTTACTCTATCATTCATTCTTCCACCTCAAATATAATGACGAAATTTATTTGTTACAATAGTAACTAAATAAGAATATATAATTACGCTACCTGCCGTTGTCAACGAAACCATCAAATGCCCACTTAAACCATAGTCAATATTTAACCTATAGCCATCTAAATTAATTTTATAAAAATTCCTTCCTTCATAAGAATAACTACAATGGCAGAGCTGACAGGTCAGTGCGAAGAAATATTAGACTAATAAGCGACTATAATGAGTGGAATATATCTTGTTAATTTCACCAACATAGACTAAAATTATTAACCCTAGAGGTTAAGGTTTTTATGGATATAATATTTTCCAGTAAGAAACTCCAAAAACAACTAAGCGAAAAAAAGGTTATGGCTAAAACCCACGGCCCTAGACGCACTAAGCTATTACAAATCATCATGACGCAGCTTAGAGCGGCACCCACCTTGGGTGCGTTTGCGCCTCCATACAGCCCTCCAAACCGTTGCCATGAACTCAAGGGCAATAAGAAGGGGCAGTTATCGGTAGATTTGGATCACCCCTACAGGCTACTGTTTAAACCAATAAATGACCCAATACCAATGCGGCAGGAGGGTGGCTTAGATTGGTTTCAAGTAACAGCTATAGAAATTAAAGGCGTGGAGGACACCCATGGTTGATAAACTGAATGAGTTCCAACCCGATTATGCAGTCTCTCCTGGTGAAGTGCTTAGTGTTGAATTAGAGCTAAGGGGCATGACCCAGCAGGAATTGGCTAGGCGTACTGGCATTACCCCCAAACACATTATATCAATACAGAAAGCCAAATCAGCCATCACTCCTGAAACGGCCATTAAGTTTGAGCGGGCATTGGGCATGCCTGTGGGGTACTGGCTGAATCTTGAAGCAAATTATCAGGAGATTTTGGCACGCCAGTCAGAAGAGGAACAGTTAGAGCGAGATCTGGACTGGCTTAAGCGTATCCCTATCAATGCCATGGCCAAATTGAATTGGATTGAGAAGGTTAGAGATAAGAAAGGCCAGTTGGTTGAGGTGCTGCGTTTTTTCGGTATTGCCAATGTTTCCCAGTGGGATGATGTGTGGCCCAGCCTCAACGTTGCCTACCGTCAAAACCAAACACATAAAGTTTTTCCAGAAGCTGTTTCAGCGTGGTTAAGGCAAGGGGAATTGAAGGCCGCCAGCATTGCCTGTGCGCCCTACAATAAAGCCAAGTTTCGAGAAGTGTTAGATGAAGTTAGAACCTTAACAACGGCAAAACCCGCTAACTTTGCACCCGCCATGCAAGAGCTTTGCGCTATGGCCGGTGTTGCTGTTGTGTTTGTGCCTTGTTTACCAAAAACTGGCGTCAGTGGTGCTACTCGCTGGCTGAATAAGGACAAGGCCATTATTCAACTAAGTTTGCGTTATAAAACTGATGATCACCTTTGGTTTACTTTCTTCCACGAAGCTGGGCATATTTTATTACATGGAAAAAAGGAGCTATTTCTAGAAGGGCCTAACGGTCTAGATCAAGACAAAGAGCATCAAGCCAATGTCTTTGCTGAGCATGAACTTATTCCCAAAAAAGCATTTGCCAAGTTTATTACTTGCAGGAGTTTTAAAAAGGATTCCATTGCCGCCTTTGCAAAGTCTATGGGCATAGCCCCAGGCATTGTCGTTGGCCAGCTACAGCATAAAGGGCTACTTGACGTGAGGTTTTGCAATGATTTGAAACAACGCTTTAAATGGGCGCATGAGTGAGACTTAATCAATGCCTCCACTTCCAAATGGGTTTGTATATATCCGTTGAAACATATCCTTTCAGCAGTGGCAATTAGGGGGTGTTATGTCTATATCATCGACACATAGACATAACGTGTCGAAAGAATGTGAAAAAATCATCATATGGCCTAAACGACCAACAAGTAGGTATTCGCAAAGAAGAACGCGAGTTGTAAGGGATTACTTTATACTCAACTAGAACGCGAGCGCACTTTTATGCGCATAAAAACGTGAAATCAAGCTCTTTTATGCGCATAAAAGTGTAAAGTGCGTTATAGTATAGGCTGTTACCAATCTTAATTGGCAGAAAATGACAATGCAGCGCCACTTACTTAACGCCCTAATTGCATGGAAAAACCAACCTATGCGCAAGCCATTATTGATCGATGGTGCAAGGCAAACGGGTAAAACGTATCTGCTGCAAGAGTTGTTTGGTAACTCTTTTGCCAACACCCTTCGTGTCGACTTTCTTGAAAATCCCGCTTACAAGGCAGCCTTCGATGGCTCATTGTCGCCTGACGAGCTACTAATGAACATTGAGCTTTTGACAAATCAGGTGTTCAACCCAGAAACCGATCTGCTGATATTAGATGAAATTGGCGAATGTGAACGTGCCGTTACCTCACTAAAGTATTTTGCCGAACAAGCGCCTTCCTATTTTGTCGCAGCTAGCGGTTCAAACATTGGGTTGCTCAACACCTTCCCTGTTGGCAAGGTAGAACAATACAATTTACGGCCACTGACCTTCCAAGAATTTATTTGCGCATCAAACGAGCAAGCACTGATCAAAGCTTTTGCAGCCCAAGCAAGCACACCGGCAGCGCACACTAAATTGATGGATAAACTAACGGACTACTTTTTTACCGGTGGTATGCCGGAAGCCGTTTCTGCTTGGTATCAGTTTAAAGATTCAAGCATTTTAGAGCGTGTTGAAAGAATCACTAAAATTCATGCTGATTTAGTTGAAGGTTATCGCCGCGACTTCGGCAAGTACGCGGGCAAGGTCGATGCAACACTGATTGAATCGGTGTTTAATAGCATTCCAGCGCAGCTATCACGTGTGAGCGATGAGTCCGTTAAACGCTTTAAATTTAAACATGTACATGAGCGTAAATCTCGTTATAGCGATTTCGAAACCGCGATCCGCTGGCTTAATTGTTGCCGCTTAGCCTTGCCAAACTACCCTATTGAAGGGATGCCGAAATCGCCTCTGGCGGCCTATAAAAAAGCAAATATGGTTAAGCTGTTTATGTTTGATGTGGGCCTGCTCAATCATATGCTTGGCAGTAGTTATAAAGAGATTAAGCAACAAAACTATGAATATAAAGGTTATGTTGCCGAAAACTTTGTCCAACAAGAACTCGCTGCCATGGGCGTTGACCCAAGTTATTCATGGAGTGACGCCCGCGCCGAAATCGAATTTATTTTGACAACCAATGACGCTGATATCGTCCCAGTTGAAGTAAAAAGTGGCAAACGCACAAGAGCAAAATCACTGGCATCCTACGTTGAAAAATGTGCACCAAGTAAAACCTTCAAGTTAACTGGCACACAAGGTTCATCAGCGTTAGAGCAAACCAATATCGTGATGCCTTTATATTTCACCCAGTACTTACCACAGAGATGGTAAAGCGCCTTTCCTATAACCTTAAGGTCGACACAAGGTTACTTAATTGATAGCAATTTGTAGACCAACCGCTTGAACAGTTAACTGGCTAGCTTTGGGTTTGGCCAAAACGCCCTAGGCCCCTACACTGGCTATTCGAGGCACCCCTAGGTTTCGGCTATTTACAAAGTTCCCACGCCCATGGAGGGTTGGCTCCGGCTCTAGAAACAGTCACAGCAGCAACCTTTGCCCCATATTGCAGTGCCTGAGAAACCTGCTCAACAGACAAATCGGCCACTGATTCTTTGTGCATACAGCCCTGCTCAGCAAAACTGCAAAGGAATCCACTGTTAAAAGTATCACCAGCACCTACTGTATCAACTATATTGGCCTTTTCGACAGGCTGTTCCGCCATTAACACGCCAACCGGACCAAAAGCTAGGCAGCTTTTGCTACCTCGAGTTACGACAATTAGTTTGTTTGCTGGTTGGCGTAGACGCAGGACCTTTTCAGCGACATCAGCGCCGCCAGGAACCAACCAATCTAAATCTTCATCTGACACTTTGATAATGTCAGCAATCGTAATCATACGCTTTAAGCGTGAGCGGTAAGCTTTCTCATCTACAATAAATCCAGGCCGAATATTGGGATCCAACATAACCACTCGGTTATTCGCTTCACGCTCTGCTAGCTGGCAATAGGCTTCTGCTCCTGGCTCGCTAATTAAGCTAATGCCACCGAAGTACAAGCATTCAACTGAATCTGGTAGAGCTGTAATATCCGCTAACTGAATACTCCGTCCGGCACTATTCTCATCATAGAATGTATAACTAGCATTGCCATTAGTTAGTTGTACGAAAGCTAGTGTGGTTGGCGATGATGAACGCACCAATAAATCGGTATTTACATGGCTTTCTTGCAAAGCTTCTACCAACTGCTCGCCAAACAGGTCCGTTGATATGCCCGACAACATTGCCGTCTCAGCTCCCAGCCTTGCTAAACCAATTGCAGTGTTAAAAATTGCACCGCCAACCAATGGCAGAAACCCTTGCTGATCATTTTTACCAGTCATGGGAATCATATCAATCAAGGCTTCTCCACAAGTAACAATCATCTTTTTTCTCCAATTATATAAAACACAAAAGCCCCGCTAAAAAAATAGCAGGGCTTTGCTGTCCTAGTTTTTGTACTTATGCTTCATTTAGCTCTCTAGCACGAGCAAACATGTAAGGAACAAATGATGAACCTAACATGGCAAAACTACCTAGAATCAATAGCGGTGCAGCAGCGGCCATGCCCGAAAATACCAGACCAATAGCGACCACGAAATACAACACTGATACTACATGAGCTATGGATCTATCCATACGCCACGCTGCAAATCCACCACCTGCAACTAGCGCAAGCATTGCCAAGCTCATCAACCAGGTGTCGCTAATGGTCGCACCTAAGGCTGCTAGCGCTGTTTCATCCAACAAGCGTGCGTTTTGGTAGGCTGCCAATTTCTCACCTGCCAACTGCATGGCTACCATGGAGTTGTGTTCATGTAGATTGATTACAGAGCTTACTAAGGCAGATACTGGTGTAAGCGCGGCAAATAGTGCCAACACAACAGCCACGACCCCAAGCATACGTTGCACCTTCTCTGCTGACTTAGATTGGCGCACAATATCAATGCCGACTGCTACCAGAATAATCAAACCAGTCACAACCATCTGCCAAAAAGTCTCAAGCTGGGCTAACGTTAAACCGTTATTGATCAGTTTTAATAAAATCACCCCCATGAAGGTACCAATGACTGTACCCCGGCCACCAAACAAAGAGGTTCCGCCAATAACAACAGCGGCAATAGCATCGAGCTCCCACATCTGGCCATAATCAGACTTCGCGTAAGGGGCTCGACCAAGGAATAGCATTGCACCAAGAGCTGCACCCATGGAACAAATTAAATAGGTGTACATAGTGTACATTTTGGTATTGATACCAGCTTGACGTGAGCCTTGTTCGTTACTCCCAATTGCGTAGATATAACGTCCAATGCGCATGTTGGAAATAACAACGGCTAGTAGAATAAAGAACACGATAAAGATAATCATGCTCATCTGGAAAGTACGGAAAAAACCCATCCAGTGTGCATCAATAAAAGCACCGATCGGTTCCATAAAACCACTTAGCTCACCTGCCTTAAAATCAGCACGTAGGCCAGAAAACGGATTGTAACGACCGAACAGATCAAATGTGTCAGGTAGTTTTGGTGTGGCTTGTGCTCCAGTAGAAAGGTGAGCACTCCCACGCCAAACGGAAAGACCAGCTAAGGTTACAATAAATGCGGGCATACCTATATATGCTACTAGGGTACCATGTATGCCTCCAATCAATGCACCAAGAGCTAAACCACACATGATTGCCATCCAAGGCGGAAGGCCCCAGTAGCTTACGATGTAGCCAGTTACAGCAGCAACCATGCCCATGACAGAGCCTACGGACAAATCTATCCCCGCGGCTAGGATAACTAGCGTCATGCCACCAGCAACAACGCCAATAGCAGCGGAGTTGTTAAGAATAGTCATCAGATTAGTTGGGTGAAAAAACGGTTTACCATCGGTAACCAATTCTATGGCAACAGCCAAAATGATAATGGCCAAAAACGCGCCAGACCACTCTTTACGAAAGAACGATACTAGGTGGGAAATTGCCTTATCTTGTACGTTTGTAGCAGTCATGGTGCTCTCGTTCATTTAATACAATGATAATGGGCCCAGAAGCCTGGGCCCGTTCGTTTTAGTTTATTGATAAACTATTTTTACTTAATGCCGATCAAGTCTTTGTATGCACCAGCAGTGCTTGGCGTCACCAAGAAGAAACCTGTATCAATGCGCGGCGCTACATCTTTACCTTGAGCAGCTTCAACGGCCGCCTTAATACCTTGGTAGCCCATTTGATATAGCATTTGTGCTGTATCTGCATGAACCCAACCCTCTTCCATTGCTTCAATGGCATCAGTAGCGCCATCAAAACCTACTAGCTTAACATCGCCAGCACTTAGACCTAGGTTTTCCATGGCAGCTTTTGCACCCATAGTGCCGCCATCCCATGCATTTGCAACCATTTTAATGTCTTCGCGGGAGTTAAGAATGGCTTCAACACCTTCTTGTGCTTGAGCAGAATTCCACTCAGTTGGTACTTCTAGAATTTCGCTATTTGGGCGTGCAGTCTTAAAGGCTTCCATGAAACCGTTGCGTCGTTCCTGACCAGTACTTTGTGCCTGATTACCGGTTACATAAATGATGGCATCACCGTCATTCACTAGCGTTGCAGCAACCGCACCTTGTACCTTGGCAACAGCATAGTTATCAGTAGCGACGAAAGAAGTAACGTCTGCTCCGTTCACGCCTGTATCGATAGCTACAACGGCCACACCAGCTTCCATAGCGTCATTCACTGCTGGCGCGATACCAGACGAGTCAACTGGCGCAATACCAATTGCCTTAACACCCTGTGCCAATAGGTTTTCAAATACTTCAAGCTGAGACGATAAGTCGCCCTGAAAAGATGGGCCTACAGTGATCAGGTCAACGCCAGCTTCACTTGCCGCATCAGCTGCACCTTGGTTAATCATCATCCAGCCAGCGTTAGTACCTGACTTAGTTACATAGCCAATGGCGTCTGCATATACAGAGCCCGACATCATTGCACCAGCGGCTACCAAGCCAATCAGTTTCTTCATATTCATGATAAATTCTCCATTTTTTTAATTATCTGGTTCTGTACATTGTGGCAAAACCAGGTGCACAGTTATTTAAATTGAACCTTCAAAATCACTGCTTAAATCTATCATGACGCAAAACAATCCCTCCTGTCAATTATTAAATCAATTTTATTTATTAATTGACAGGAGCATTAATCGCTGGCATTCTTTAATGGAATTAACTTAATATACTTCTTTACTTTGGAGACACTCATGTCCGTACCTGTACTGGAAATTCAAGGCTTAACCAAACACTATGGTGGTGTACACGCCTTAACAGATGCTGATTTCACACTAGCACCAGGCGAACATATCGCAATCGTAGGTGACAATGGCGCGGGCAAGTCTACCTTTGTACGCAACCTAACTGGTGTAGAACAACGCACCCGAGGCTCAATCAAGTTTTATGGCGAGGACGTTAACTTTGCTTCACCACTAGAAGCACGAGATGCGGGCATAGAGACTGTATATCAAAACCTAGCACTGGCTGATGAGCTAGATGTACCAACCAACATCTTTCTTGGCCGTGAAAAAACCAAGTTCGACCTAGGTCCTTTTAGCTGGATGGACAAGAAAGCCATGCGCCAAGAATCAGAGCAGCTATTAGAGAAGACCGGTGTTAAAATACCCGACCTTTCCCAATCCTTACGCGGCATGTCTGGAGGTCAACGCCAATGTGTAGCTATTAGTCGTGCTGCAGGCTGGGGAGAAAAGCTAATTATCATGGACGAACCCACTGCAGCTCTAGGTATCCAAGAGACCACTCGTGTAGAAAACATTATTCGCGGCCTAAAAGAACAAGGCATCCCGCTAATTCTGATTAGCCATAACTTACGCCAAGTATTTAATCTTGTTGATCGTATTGTTGTATTCCGACAAGGCCGCATTGCTGGCACTAAGATTGCTGCAGAAACAGATGGCAACGAAATCGTTTCCATGATTACTGGCGTTGACCAGGGTGTACACGAAAACGCTAGTTACATTTAAAATTATGAATCAAGACAATACACAATTACGCAATGCAGGTACTAATCAAGCTGGTATGCGCCAATTCAATGAGCGCTTAATACTATCGCTCATACGTGAAGAAGGCGCTCTCACCAAAGCAGAGATTGCTAAAGCTACCAATTTAACTCCTCAAACGGCCACGATCATTATCAACCGCCTAGAAGAGCAAGAACTGCTAATTGCCGGAAAGAAACGCCAAGGTGGGCGCGGGCAACCATCCACTCCTTACAGACTAAATGCCGACGGTGCACTGAGCCTCGGCATTAAAATCGGCCGTACTTCACTCGAAGTATTGCTGATCGGTTTTACCGGCGAAATCCGCTCAAGACTATCGTACAACTACCCGTACCCAGACCCCCGCGAAATATTCTCGCAAATAGCGCGTAGTTTAGAGCATCTGATTGGTAGCTTGTCCGACGATCACAAAAACAAAGTCATTGGCATTGGTGTAGCTGCACCATACTCAATGGATGGCTGGGAAGAAGAACTCCCCGGCTCTGCCGAAGCCCGCAAAGCCTGGTCTGAAACCAATATCATTAACGAACTAGCCAAAGTCAGCGACTTGCCAGCTAGCATGACCAATGACGCAACAGCAGCATGCATTGCAGAACTAACTTTCGGTAATCAACAAAACTGGACCAGCTTCCTGTACTTCTACGTTGGTACATTAATGGGTGGCGGCCTAGTGCTTAACGGCCAGATATATGCAGGACACAACACCAACGCCGGTGCAATGGGCTCCATACCGTTAGATAGAAATAAGCAACTTATCAATCAAGCATCTATAAGTCACTTGGAGAAAAAGCTCGAAGAAAAGGGTTTGAGTTCTTCCTTTTTAGAAGGCACGAGTGAAATAAACCCAGAAGCCTGGAAGGCATTCACTCAATGGGCGGATTCTGCTGCAGAGGCAATGGCTTACGCTATTACTAGCGGGTGTGCTTTTGTTGATCCACAAGGTGTTATTATTGATGGCCGAATGCCTGCCAATGCTACTGACTACCTAGTAAACGCCGTTAAGATAGCTTGCCAGGATGCCAACTGGGAAGGCCTATATATGCCAGAAATCATTAGCGGCAACATTGGCATTGAGGCAAGAGCTTTAGGTGGTGCACTGCTACCGATTTATTCTAATTTTGCTCCAGACAGCGAGGCTTTCTTAAAGGCCACAAATTAATCACCCTGCTGAACAGCCGCTATGCAATCTAGATTTCAATGTTGATGATTACTAGTCGCTGTTGCGTTAATTCAGCAATCCCAAGCAAAGACCAAATATTCAGATTCAGAATATTGAGCGATGTTTCTAATACTCTATGAAAGGATGTAGCCGATTCCGAGTAACTGCAGGTTAATTAAATTGTAGAAGTCCAATCCCCACGTGTGTTTTACCCGACTTTACGGACATAACTACTCCTTAGAAATATTGTTAATACTGTTATAAAGTTAATTGGTATTGGCTTGCTTAAGCCACTCATCAAGCACAGCCTCTAATTTAGTTAGCTGCTCTGCATGTTTTTCTTGGTTCTTAGCTAACTTAGCTATGTTTTGTAGCTTCCAGCGTATAGCTGGCAACCATGCTGCATCAGGGTAGTCAAACAGTTCCCAATCAGGATTACCTTGTTTGAATGACAACAAAAATGAACGATTTCTTTCTGTGAAATGAGATTGTAAGGGCCCCCTCTAACCATTGCTAGCTTGTTCTTGTTTTACACTTAATATCTCTGGCACAGTGATTTGGTAGCGCTCATCAAATCGCCCTTGCTCTACCACCTGACGCTTTCCTGAACCCAGTACAATCTTTGTTTCATCAATACGCAGAGTCCATTGATGGCCATAATAATGACTCAAAAACAAAAATACTCTATTGGTTTGAACCGAGCAACTACGCTCAAGAAGAGATTGCACCTTTCTAGGGCTCAGGTTTACAAACCCTTGGAAAAGCTCTGCTGCATGCTCAAACGAAATTTGCTTCCCGATTGCACCCACAACTTCATAAGCGGCAAGCTCGGGGCAACTAGCTGTTAGCTCCTTTCCTTTAACCGTAATCACTTTTAGGTCCTTTTCATGGACAACTTCAAGCTTATGGTTGCCACAATAAAACCAATTTTGGTTGGGAAATTCACGAAACCATTTAGGTAATGATTGTTTGTTCTTCACCCCAATCCAAACTTGTTCTTCACTTAGCTGTAAATAGTGGCTTAGCCCTTGGTGAGTTAAGCTGCTTAACCCCGCCAGATGAACAGGGTGGTGCAACTGTGTGTCCATCGCTTGTAGAGCCTCCACCCAGCTTGGCTTAACATCATCTTTTGCGCTTGGACGATAGTAAACGCCTGAAGATAGCTTCCTAAGCCAACCACTCTGCGCATATTTTTGAGCTAAAGAATAGCTAATTCCGTTC
>CALKFY010000099.1 GCA_938084925.1 uncultured Pseudomonadales bacterium | reverse complement strand
GATAAAGCTAAAAACTCAGACCAGCTACCCAGGTCGCCCTGGGCTAAAGCCGTTTCGAAAGCAGCCTTAGTGTAAGGACGGGCAACGGTAATGGATTCAGCCATTGTTAACCTCTCTTACAGTTCAGCTGCCAACTTATCGACAAGCTCTTGGTGGTTGTTTACGTCGACGGACGCGCCTAGGATCTTCTCCGCACCAGCCACTGCTAAAGCAGCTACCTGCGCACGTAGCGCTTCTTTGGCACGGTTCACTTCCTGCTCAACTTCTGCTGCTGCAGCCGCTTTAATGCGGTCGCCTTCAGTGTGAGCGGCGGTTTTCGCTTCATCAACGATCTGATTTGCACGCTTGTTAGCTTGCTCGATTAACTCGGCAGCTTGCGCCTTACTTTTTTGCAATTCTGCTTCCACAGATTGCTGAGCGGCTTCTAGGTCACGATTTGCTTTATCAGCAGCATCTAGACCTTCAGCGATCTTCTTTTGACGTTCTGCCAAAGCCGCAGTAAGCGGTGGCCAAACATACTTCATGCACAAGTACACAAAGATAATAAAAGAAATGATCTGCCCAATAATTGTCATGTTCATATTCATGGCAAGATCTCCATCAGTTTAGGGTTGATTTGCTTATGCAACCGCAAACATGATGTATAGAGAGATACCAACACCGATCATTGGTACGGCGTCAGTCAAGCCCATCATGATGAAAAACTGTGTACGTAGTAGAGGGATTAGCTCAGGCTGACGTGCAGCGCCTTCCAAGAACTTGCCACCCAAAACGCCGATACCAACAGCAGCGCCTACAGCAGACATGCCCAAGATCAATGCGCCAGCAATATAAAGTAATGCCATTTCCATTAGATTTTCTCCAGTGAGATTAAGTTAAAAATAAAAAGTTAAAAAGATTTAGTGATGGTCGTGAGCCATCGCCAGATACACAATGGTTAACACCATGAAGATAAATGCTTGCAAGGTGATAATCAGGATGTGGAACAAGGCCCACGGCACCGAAAGCATCCACTGCGCCCAGAAGGGCAGCAATGCAATCAGAATAAAGATCATTTCGCCAGCGTACATGTTACCGAACAAACGCAAAGCTAATGAAATAGGTTTAGCAATCAAACCAACCAATTCTAGGAATAGGTTGAAAGGTAGGGCCCACTTGCCTAATGGCTGTAAGCTTAGCTCGGCTAAGAAGCCCATAATGCCTTTTTGCTGAATAGAGTAGAAGATGATCAGTACAAATACGGCTATAGACATGCCTAAGGTCACGTTCAAGTCAGTAGAAGGTACGATCTTCATAAAATGAATACCAGAGGCGGTAGCCAGAGCTGGAATCCAATCTACAGGAATTAAATCCATCAAGTTCATGAGGAAAACCCACACGAAGATGGTTAACGCCATAGGCGCGATGATGGCGTTCTTGTGATGAAAAACGCTTTTCACGTTGTCATCAACAAATTCAACAATCATCTCAATGAAATTTTGCGCGCCACCAGGAACACCTGTGGTTGCCGTCTTTGCTACTTTGGCAAAGAACCAAATGAAAAACGCACCTAAGCCTATAGACCAAGCCATGGAGTCAACGTTAATGGCCATAAAGCCCATTTCCGCAGCTTGCTCGCTACTTTCAGCAAAGCTCCAACCGTTTACCGGATGGTTGCCGTAGGTCAAGTTAGTCAGGTGATGCTTAATATATTCGGCAGAATTACTAGCCATATTTAATCTCACTTTCGATTTATAGAAGTTTGTTTAGCTATAACCACTGGCAGAAATGCTGCCAATATGTAGGAACCGATGTAAGCAATTAGCAAAGCCATATTATCTAAAGGCTTTACAAATTTAAACGTTAGTACAAACAACACGATAACGAAGCCAAACTTCAATATTTCGTTGCCATACATCTGTGCCAAAGTGCGCCCAGGGTCATTACTAGCCTTGCTGCGATTAAATTCGCGTCGCATAGCCCAGTATGCTGGCAGGCTATAAATGGCCCCACCTAGCAACACCGAATACCCTGTTATAACGCTAGTTATAAATAAACCCACTCCACTAATTAGTATAATAATTACTTGGATTTTAAGGGTTTTTATCAACCAATCTGGAGCCTTATTAATTGCCATTAGGGCCCTCTCATCAGCTTGGTTGATCCGTTTCTTTTACTACAAAGACGCAGAGGTCATTGAAGCGCAGGAGATTATAGTGATTTTGACCCTGAATCTCAACCAAAATTACTTCATTGCGCCTAAGGTCTAATGAATTGCGACTATTTGTCGTAGCTGGTTAAGCTTGATTAAGACTTGATATTTAAGACCTTTATCAAGAATACTAATTAATATTGATCATGCTTGGGGTCTAGGCGTAGTAAAATACCGTCTAGTTGATCCAAGCTAGCATAAGCAATTGTCACTTGCCCTTTGCCTTTGGCATTTTGACGAATAGCTACTTTGGTACCCAAACTATCGGATAAGTGTTCTTGTAAGCGTAATACGTCTGCATCGCCCCTTGGCTTGTCTTTTTCGGCTTTCGGTTGCTGACTACGGCGTACTAGATCTTCCGTTTGGCGTACTGATAATCCCTTAGCCACAACTTCGCGGGCAGCTTG
>CALKFY010000098.1 GCA_938084925.1 uncultured Pseudomonadales bacterium | reverse complement strand
TCTCAATGTTTTCATAACTAATAGCACCTAGACTTTACCACAAGCATAGAAAAAAGGAATGCTTTTCATTCTTATTTGCATGGGGCAAACTGTGCTCTAACAATCGTAGCCACAGGTAAATGGAGTCTAAGTTGGCCCAGTTGTATTTTTATTATTCTGCCATGAATGCTGGCAAGTCTACTGCACTGCTGCAATCCGCTTATAACTATAAAGAAATGGGCATGTCCCCGCTGTTAATGACGGCGGCTTTAGACAATCGCTACGGGACTGGGAGCATTACATCCCGTATAGGTTTAGCAGAAAGGGCTGATTTGTTTGCTCAAACAAGCAATTTATTAACGCATATTGGTGACCGGCATCAGCAACAAAAAATTGATTGCGTACTGATCGACGAGAGCCAATTCTTAACTAGGCAGCAAGTATTGCAGCTAACCAAAGTAGTTGATGACCTGCAGGTGCCGGTGTTGTGTTATGGCATTCGCTCAGATTTCCAGGGTGAATTGTTTACCGGCAGCCAGCATTTGTTGGCTTGGGCCGATAAACTTATTGAGTTAAAAACTGTTTGTTGGTGTGGGCGTAAAGCCACCATGGTAGTGAGAAAGAATGCCGAAGGTGAAGTTGTCACTCAAGGCGAACAAGTGCACATTGGCGGTAACGATACCTACCAATCTTTGTGTCGCAAACACTTTGCCGAACATCATTGGCCTGATTAGAGTCAACAACATATAGAGCAAAATAACTAGGACAAAAAATAATGACAACACCTACTTATACGCATGCAATTGAAGAATGGCCCCACTTTACTATTGCCTTAGCTGACGGCACACAACTGGCGGGTCGTGCTTGGTTGCCAGACAATGCCAGCGAGCAACCTGTCCCGGCTATTTTAGAATACATCCCTTATCGCAAACGCGATGGCACCAAAACCCGCGATGAGCAAATGCACCCCTATTGGGCCAGCTTTGGTTATGCCTGCATACGCGTGGACATGCGCGGTTGCGGCGAGTCCGAAGGGTTGATGATGGATGAATACTTGCAGCAAGAACTGGACGATGGTGTTGAGGTTATCAACTGGATAGCGCAACAGGATTGGTGCACAGGCAAGGTTGGCATGATGGGCAAATCTTGGGGCGGTTTTAATTGCCTGCAAGTTGCTGCCCTGCAGCCTGAACCACTCAAAGCCGTATTAACGGTGTGCTCTACTGATGATCGTTATGCCGATGATATCCATTACCGTGGTGGTTCCTTGTTAACCGAGAACTTTAGTTGGGCGGCCACCATGACGGCCATCATGAGTAAAGCGCCGGACCCAGAAATACTGGGTAAACAATGGCGTGATGTGTGGCTTAAACGTTTGCACAAGATGCCTTTGCTGGCCAAGAACTGGTTGCAACATACCTATAAGGATGATTACTGGAAACACGGTTCTATCAACGAGGACTATAGCCAAGTAAAGGCGGCTGTTTATTGTGTTGGTGGCTGGGGTGATGCCTATAGTGAGGCCATTCCACGCATGATGCAGGGCTTGCCAGGCCCCAAAAAAGCCTTGATAGGCCCCTGGGCCCATAAATACCCGCATTTTGCTGCCCCCAAACCCGAAATTGATTTTCTCGCCGAAGCAAAACGCTGGTGGGACTATTGGCTCAAGGGGATTGATAACGGCATTATGGCTGAGCCTGCTATTGCCGCTTATTTACAAGATTCAGTAGCGCCGCAAGCTCACTATGCTGAACGTCCGGGGATATGGTTGGAAGGGGCACAATGGCCCTTACAAGGGCACAGGCAAAGCTTCCTATTGCAAGCCGGCGGTAAATTGACGGCTGCAGTAACCGCAAACACAGACAGCCTCGCCGAAAATCAAAGCGTGACGGTAGCTAGTCCACAAACCACAGGCGCCGCAAGTGGTGAATACTGTGTTATTTGGTGTGGTTCCGATTTCCCTACGGATCAGCGTGCCGACGACAGCTACAGTGCCTGCTTTGATAGCGAAGTGCTGACCCATAACATTAACCTTATGGGCGCTAGTGAGCTTGAAATAAAGGTAGCGAGTGATCAAGATTGCGGCCAAATGATTGTACGCCTATGCGATGTTGCGCCCGATGGCAGTAGTACACGAGTGACTTACGGTGTCTTGAACCTAGCCTTGCGCCACGGCTTAGATAATCCCCAGCCAGTCGAGCCTGGTGAAACCATGTCTGTGCGTATTAAATTGGATGATACGGGGTATCAGATACCGGCCGGGCATAAAATTCGCCTGGCTATTAGTAATGCTTACTTTCCCTTACTTTGGCCAAGCGCGAAAACAACCAGCTTACAGGTGCAATTACAGGAGGCTAAGCTTACTTTGGCCGTGCATGATGGTGATGGGCCGATGCAAAGGGATCTAGGTGATGCTTACATACCTGAAGTGCAAGAAGTTGAAAACTTGCGTCCAGCGTCACAAAAACGCACCACTCTGACAGATGCCGAGACAGGGCGTGTGACTACCTTGATCGAAGATGACTTTGGTGAAGATCGTTTTCTTGATTATGATTTAGTCATGGGGCAAATCTGCGTTGAAGAGCATAGTGTGGAACCCTATGATCCCCATTCAGCCATTAGTGATTGTACTTGGTTTACCCATCAACAACGTGGTGATTGGGATTTAACCAGCAAGGTACATCTACGGGTGACTAGTGATGCCGATTTCTTTTACCTGCAAGCTGGCCTAACGGCCACGGAAGCGGGAGAAACCGTGTTTGATAAACAATGGCAAGAACGGGTTGATAGGGGCACTGTCTAGCAACCCTACGCAGTGAGACTATAAAGGGAGAAGTAGTTGATGAGTGAGTCATATATATTGGACCAGGAAATACAGGGTTTTATCCAGCAAACCCTCAACTTTTATCCTGCCGATGCCGTCGATGCCAGTGTAGCGCAACAGCGTCAGTGGTATGACGCACTGTGTGCCGCCTATCGAGCCCCCCGACCTACTGATCTGCGAGTGCATGATAGTGTGGTAGTGGGAGCAGATGGTCATCAAATACCCATTCGTACTTATCAAATGGCAGATACCGCAAGCCAGCAGCAAGTGCTTTATGCCCATGGTGGTGGTTTTGTGGTAGGTGGCCTAGATAGCCATGATGATGTTTGTGCCGAAATCGCCAGCCGTTGCAGCGTGGACGTGGTGTCGGTGGATTATCGGTTAGCGCCGGAGTTTCATTATCCACAGGATTTGAATGACTGCCTAGCAGTTCTGGATAAGTTGTTGGCCGCTGGTCATCAAGTTGTTTTGGCTGGTGATAGTGCAGGCGGTGCTTTAAGTGCGTGTGTGGCTAATAGCCGTATAGAAGCGTGTGGTAAGGAAATTATAGGTCAGGTATTAATCTATCCATCCCTAGTGAAAGATTGGAGCACACCTTCTATGATTGAGCATGCCAATGCCCCCATGCTTACCAAAGACGATATGGAATATTATTTGCCAATGCGCACCAATGGGAAGCCTTCGCCATTTGAGGATCCGGGGTTTGTGGCTATGGCTAGTAAAGACTTGTCAGGCTTACCACCAACGCATTTGTTCCCAGCGCAGGTAGATCCTTTGTGTGATGACTGTGAAATCTACGCTAAAGCCCTGCAGTCCGTTGGGGTAGAAGTGGTGAATCATTTTGACCTAGGGCAGGGTTTGGTACACGGCCACTTACGAGCGCGTAATGTCAGCCACAAGGCCAAAGCTTGTTTTGATGAGATTTGCAAATCGGTAGACCTACTGCTTAAGCGATAGGTCTACTAAGAACTATGATTAGTTACTAGGCAGCCTTGAGAATGCTAAATAGCTGATCTTTCAAATTGAGGCGTGCTTTCTTGCGCTCTTCCAGATAGTCATCGCTGGTGTTTTCTGCACCTGACTCGATACGATGCACTTCGTGATCGACTTCATGATACTCATCAAATAAGCGAGCAAAGTGATTGTTGCTGGCTTTTAGGTTATGAATCTGGTCGCGGTATTCAGGTAGTTCGTGAATCAAATCGTGTTTTTCTGACATGTTACTTTATCTCCATTTGGGTCTTTCCTAGGTTTAGTATGGCAGAGCAGGTGCTATAAAATCTGACTTGTATCAGATTTTAATAATATAAATAATAAATCCTCTGACATCTTCTTTGATCAGTTTGTACCTGTAGAGCCCGAAGCTGATCGATTGATTTAGGCCAGTTTAATCGGCCCTAATGCTGGATTGTTTTTCCTGTGTAATGTTAAATGTTGTGCATGGATTAAACCTTTTTAAGGAGTGCCAACACCATGGCCCTGTTATCGCGCAGAAAACTGCTTCAATCAGCAGCGACCACCCTTGCTGCTGGTGCCACTGGCTTAGCTTTACCTAACACTGGTTTTGCCAATCAGGTCAGCATAGCTCCCAAACCCTTGGTCATTCCCCCAGCGCTATACCCGCGCGATGAAGCCGGCGTTAAGGTCTATGACCTGACTATGCAAAATGGCGAAACTGAAATTGTCGATGGCTATCAGACCAAAACCAGTGGTATCAATGGTAGTTTTCTTGGCCCCACTTTGCGTATGCGCGATGGTGATCAAGTGCGCATCAACGTCAATAATCAGCTAGGCGAAGCCTCTACTTTGCATTGGCATGGCATGCACCTGCCAGCATCGCAAGATGGTGGTCCGCATCAGGTAATCAAGCCCGGCAGCACTTGGTCGCCGCAATTTCAGGTACGGCAAAAAGCCACCAGCCTTTGGTATCACCCTCATTTAATGGGTAAAACCGGTGAGCATGTTTGGCGCGGCATGGCTGGCATGATCTATATCGAAGACCAAGAAACCGATGCCCTTGAATTGCCCCAAAACTACGGTGCGGATGATGTTCCTCTGGTATTGCAAGATCGCTGGTTTACTGGGGACGGCCAGCTACAATATGCCTTGAGTATGCATTCTAGAATGATGGGTATGAGTGGCAATTTTCCTCTAGCTAACGGTACCTTAGCCGCATTCTTTGAGGCCAAGACTCAGCGCCTACGCTTGCGCTTGTTAAATGGCTCCAACGCCAGTACCTACAACTTGGCTCTGAGCAATGGTCAACCATTGCAGCAGATAGCTTCTGATGGTGGCTTATTGGAGCAACCTGTTGAGGTGGATCTATTAACCTTGTCCCCCGGTGAAAGGGCGGAAGTGATCGTTGATCTAGAAGCTGGCAAACGAGTTAGCCTGGTTAATATCGGCTTGAGCCGGGGCAACATGATGAGCGGCGAGAATAATAACGCGCCTGCCTTTACCTTCTTAGAGATTCGCCCAGCAAAACAGCTGCAAGCATCTGCTGCCGTGCCGACACAACTGACGACTATCGAGCGTTTACGCCCAGAAGACGCTGTACAAGCCCGAGAATTTGACCTAGAGATGCGCATGGGTATGGGCATGATGTCTATGGGCAGCAGCAACCACTCCCATAGTATCAATGGTAAAGTCATGGACATGAAGCGCATCGATGAAACGGTGCAAATGGGTGATACGGAGATTTGGCTGCTACGCAACGTATCCATGATGCCACATCCATTTCATATGCATGACGTGCAGTTTCAGATACTGGATCGCAATGGTAAAGCCCCTCCTGAAAATGAGCGTGGCCGCAAAGACGTGGTGTTGGTGAATCCAGAAGAAGAGGTGCGTATCATCATGAAGTTTGAACACTATCGTGATGACAAATACCCATTTATGTATCATTGTCACATCCTAGAGCATGAAGATGCGGGTATGATGGGGCAGTTTTTGGTGGTCTAGGACCCTGTGTCGATCTAGATGAAAGGGGTGCTTTTTAATTGTTCTTTAAATGCCAATGGATTAGCATAGGCCTACGCCTACGCTAATGAGCCTCTATGTTGAAACGTCTTGCCTTCTTACTTATCGTTGTTGCTTTGCTAGCTTTGTTGGTGGGCAAGGCTGCGGCTGATGTGCAAGGCAATAGTGGGACAAATGACATGAACATGAGCGACATGAGCATGAACGTCCAAAGTACGGACGCAGATGCATGCCAGCCATGTCATGGGCAGGACCAACAAGGTTGTTCTGATACGTCCATGAATATGGCCTGTAGCAGCGAACAATGCCACTGCCTTGGTAGTTTTGGCAGCCTACTATCGCTGACTTCCAGTTATAGATTAGCACTACAAAACCTACCTTTAGCACTGGATTCCCAGTACCTGTTCAGTTCGCAGATTTACCTGCCGATGCCGTTGTTGCGGCCCCCAAGGCACGCTTAATTTAGTTATTCCTGATTAATAATTATGTAGCAAATATGCGCTCATTGCGTGTTTGCTTGCAATCTATTTGGAGCTAATTAAGTGATTTTACGTAATTCAAAACCAATCTCTAAGCGCTTGTCGATGATGCTGTTGTTGGGCTTGCTCACAGCTTGTAGTGATGGTGTACCAGAACGCTGGTATAGCCAAGAGCAAGCTAAAGTGGGACAAGTTGTCTTTCAAGTCAATTGTGCCAGCTGTCACGGCAAGCAAGGTGAAGGTGTACCTAACTGGCGCCAGCCCGACGCTGAGGGCCGCTATCCTGCGCCACCGCTCAACGGCAGTGCCCATGCCTGGCATCACTCTTTGGCGGCATTGCAACGCCAAGTGAGTGAGGGCGGCATTCGCTTAGGCGGTTCCATGCCCAGCTTTGCACAACAACTAAGCCAAGCCGAGCAGCTAGCCGCCATCGCCGCCTTCCAATCCTTCTGGTCCGATGATATCTATACAAAATGGAAACAAATTGATGAAAACAGTCTTTAAACTAGGCCTACTTATATCTAGCCTATGGAGCAGCCTTGTGCTGGCAGAGCACAATGGGGCTCATGTGAATGTTGAAGTACCACCACTAAGCCCACGGGCAGCTCAAGGCCAAGTGGTGTTTAATGACAACTGTGCTAGTTGTCATGGGGTCAATGCTCAAGGTGGCGCGAGCGGACCACCGTTAATACACGATATTTATAA
>CALKFY010000097.1 GCA_938084925.1 uncultured Pseudomonadales bacterium | reverse complement strand
AAAATCCCAGTACTTCAAGAAGATGATTGGACGCAACCAGATTCCAGCGTTATCTGTCAATATCTTATCGAGACTAACGATCACCCAAATCTACAAGGTTTGATCCCTGCAGACCCACGCCAGCGTGCCCAAGTACGCTGGCTAGAAAAATATGCCGATTATGAGCTAGCACCAGTACTCACCTTTACCGTGTTCTCACGTCGTACCTTACGCATGTTAAATGGCAAAGAGCCTCATGAAGATATTGCGCAAGATGGGGTCGACAACAAAGCTCCGAAATTACTAGATTATCTAGAAAGCTTGCTAGGCGAAAACACCTACTTTGTTGGCGACAAACTCACCATGGCCGATGTTGCCATCACCACGCAGCTCGTTAACTACATGCACGGTGGCGAATTAATTGCTGCCAATCGCTGGCCAAAACTAAGCGCTTACTATCAACGCATGTACCAGCAGGAAACCTTCCAAGCACTTATAACACGTGAGAAACGCACCTTAGACAAGCTGCTTGGAGACCGTCATTACAACCTGTCACCGTGCTAAACAATGCTGCTAAACAGCCAAAATTGGAGCACCTGGCGTGGCTATAATTATCTGAGCGCTGCCATCCTTACGGCCCTTAGCTTAGCCTATAGCCCCTTGCTAATCGCGGCTGGAGCTATTATTTGGCTTACGGCCTTGTCAGGAGCTATGCACTTACAAGGACGAGCGCGTAACCAAACTCTATTGCTACTCAGCCTTGGTGTTGCTGGACTGGTTTATAGCCGGCTGCATGGCATTGATCTACCATGGTTGGCGCTAATTCAAAGCAACACCGTGTTGCTGAGCATGCTGTTTGGTGTCAGTTTTTTAAGCCTAGTAGCCACGCCTACAGCGTCCAGCAAAGAGCGAAAACTACCAATGGGTAAAGCTGGTTTGCTCAGTACTTTATTAGCCAATCACTTGTTTGGCGCCGTTATCAATATATCCTCGGTGATTATGATTGGTGAACGCCTCAAGGCCTATCGCAACATAGACCTCCCCCTAGCGAGATCCCTCTCCAATACCTTTGGTTTATGTGCCCTCTGGTCGCCATTTTTTGCATCTATGGCCTACACCATGATTTTGGTGCCAGACATGAACCTCTATACGACCATGCTAATGGGCATGCCGATCAGCGCAATAGGTATCACAATACTCTATTGGCAATACCGAAAAACCAGCCAAGGTTTACCCGGCTATCCGCTTAAAGGTCGCAGCCTTGTACTACCTAGCGTACTTGCCGTGATCGTAATAATTTGCCATGAGATATGGCCGCAAACCCCTATCCCTATTATAATCATTGTCACATCGTTGATATTGGTTAATGCTATCTTGCTGCTTGAAAAACGCTGGCATCTAGCTCACAAGCATTGCCAAAATCGGTTAGGCAATTACATCCCGGAAGCGTCTATATTTTTAGCTGCTGGGGTATTTTCTACGGGTTTGGGACAATTTCTACAACTAGCACCTATCGAACTACCGTTTAACCAATACGGCGCCCTAGAAGCCAGCGTCGTACTCTTCTGTAGTCTGATCATTGCTCGTCTGGGTGTTCATGCCATCATGATTATGGCCTTACTCAACCCACTGCTGCATACGTTAAATCCACCAGCGGACCTACTTGCCCTGACCTATTTGGCCATCTGGGGAATCGGCATGTCTATCAACCCTGTGTCCGGCACCTTGCTTACTATTCAAGGTCAGTTTGGCATCAAAGGTAGTGACCTTGCCCGCAGCAATACTGGTTACACCCTAGTGCTGTTTACTATCGCCAGCGGGGCTTTCTATCTATATGGTTTCTAACCGTTGGTAAATATTAGAAACGCCGCTCCAAGACATCCATTTCACCGCGGCATAAGTACATCCTGTACATCGCCGCTCCAAGACATCCATGTCACCGCGGCATAAGTACATCCTGTACATAAAAAAACGCCCCGCTTAACTTAGTTAAGTAGGGCGTAAACAGGAACAACAAACAACCCATAAACGGGTTTAAAAACGTTTAGAACTGGCGCTGGTCGTCAATCACCTTGCCGTCGTTTGGCAAGCTACCAACAGCAACCAATTGCACATCACCACGCAAGTGAATGACGTTACGTACGTTATCCGTCACAGCAGCCAACAAAGCATCAGAAGGACTATCTGTTTCGCATGCCACCAGCAGGCTATCTTTGCCGTCAGCCTGATCTACGGTAAGGCGAATCTTACTCACTTCATCATGCTTACCAGCTAGTTCAGCAACTTGCTCTGGGCGCACAAACATACCACGCACCTTAGTGGACTGATCAGCGCGTCCCATCCAACCTTTAATACGTTTACTAGTACGACCACAAGGGCTTTGACCATCCATAAAGGCCGACATATCACCCGTAGCAAAACGGATTAGTGGGTAGTGTGCATTAAACGTGGTGACCACAATCTCACCCACTTCACCTGGAGCTACCGGATCGCCGGTACCAGGCGTAACAATCTCAAGATAAATACCTTCATCTAGCAACATGCCAGCACCACCTGGTACTTCATAGGCAATGTTACCTAGGTCAGCCGTAGCATAACCTTGTAACACTTGGATACCACGCTCTTTAAAGAAGGCTTGCAGAGGGGGCAAGAAAGGCTCTCCGCCCACAACTGCTTTGGTAACAGAGCTAGCATCTAAGCCTAATTCGTCAGCTTTTTCTAAAATGATTTTCAAAAAGCTTGGCGTGCCAATATAAGCGGTCGGCTTCAAATTATGAAAGCTTTGCGCCTGCATTTCGGTGTTACCCACACCGGCGGCAATAACAGTACAGCCGATTTCTTTGGCCGCATTGTCAAACATAGCACCAGCAGGGGTAAAGTGATAAGAGAAACAGTTTTGTACCAAGTCACCTTTACGCAAACCACCGGCGTGCAAAGCACGAGCAAAACGCCAAGCATCAGGCACATCAAAACCTGGCTCATAAATCGGACCGGGAGAAGTG
>CALKFY010000096.1 GCA_938084925.1 uncultured Pseudomonadales bacterium | reverse complement strand
TACTGCCACCAGATAGACGTCAACAAGCTCATACCCTGACAAAATTTCTTTTGATAGACACTACCAACGGAAATACCCATCAAACCGGCAGTCACCAATACTGCAGACCAGCCTGAAAAACCATCGTACGCCTGACCAGCTTGCAAAGCGAAGCGTTCAGACAACACCAAGTACAAACCACCCAAACCGATAAGCAAACCTATCCATTGCCACACAGTAACTCGTTCTCTAAGCATCAAACCGGCTAACAGCGCCATGACCAAAGGCTGTAAACCGATCACCATAGAACTAAGTCCAGCCGGCATACCCAAGGCAATTGCTTGGAACACACCACCTAAATAAAAACCATGAATAAGCAAACCTACGATCATACTGTGTAACCACAAACGTGGCTTACCCGGAAAACTTTCCTTCACCTTAAAACGCAGAATTATCAGCAACAGCACCAACATTGCCGCGGCAAAGCGGATACTCAGTAAGGTGAATGGTTCTGCATAAGGCTGGCCAAATTTGGCCACCAAAAAGCCGGTACTCCAAACCCATACAAATACCCACGGCATCAGGGCTATAAACCAAGTTGGTACAATCATTGTAGTGTCAATTGTAAAATCAATATAAGCGCATCATGACACAGGTCTGATAGGACTCCTAGCAGCATTTTAAAAATCTACTCATGCAAAGGCCGAATACTTAAATCTCCTATAGCTTCCATAATTAGTTTATGAAATCATACACTTAATATTCTGCACATTAGGTCTTCCCATGCGTCAACTGCCAGACGAACTGTTATTGTCCCACCTCGATGAATACCTAAAACAGTACCCATTACCAGAAGACTTGTGGGTATTTGCGTATGGATCCCTACTTTGGAACCCTGAAATGACCATCGTAGAAACGCGCCATGGGTTGGTTGATGGGTATAAACGTGGTTTTAATTTATTGTCCACGGTACATCGTGGTACACCTGAAGCGCCGGGGCTGGTTTTGTCTTTACGTGACGGGGGGTGTTGCGAAGGATTAGCCTTGAAAGTGAGTGGCAAAACCAAGGTGCAAGATTTCACAAGCCTATGGTTACGAGAAATGGTCACCCTATTCTACCGACCAGAATGGTGCCAAGTATCAACCTCAGAAGGCATAATCAACGCCATCACCTTTGTCGCCGATCCTGATCATGCGCAGTTCGTCGATTATGATTGCCGCAAAGCCGCACAGATGATTAATCAAGCCCACGGAGGCCGCGGGCCCAATATTGATTACTTTACCAACACTCACGCACACCTATTGTCTTTAGGCATAGAGGATCCGTTGATGGAATCGATTGCTTTAAATATGCATGAACTAAATAGCTAAAACCGGCTATTTTTCTAGTTGATAGAGAGATTCAACGAGGTTTTCCATTTGCTGACCAACACTCGCCTGAGCGTCATAAACACCTTGGTTATAAAAGTGTGGCGCCAGCTTATCAATGATAAAGTCTAATAAAAACTCCGCTTCAAATTGCCCTAAAGGACGATCTAATTCGGCTTCCATATAAGTTTGCAGATCTTTTACCAGCTGTTCACGCTGCCTCGTATCCAGCTCGACACTCATGCAATCGGGTCCAGTTTATTGATAATCAAAGCCAGCTGATCACGCTCTTCAGATGTCAGCCTTGATAGTAGTTGTTCTTCCCACTCCATCATCAAGGGTGTGATGCTCTCATATAGCTTACGTCCCTTTGGTGAGTGATCTAATAACACTGCACGCTTGTCGGTTTCTGAGGTTTGACGGGAGACATAACCCATTTCAGCTAAGCCAGACACCGAGCGTGATATTTTCACTTTATCCATGTAGGTTAGGTCAGCAATCTGTTTTGCCGTCATGGCGCCATACTGACCCAGCAAGGCAACAATACGCCATTGTTCTTTACTCACCCCAAAACGTTGGGTATAGATTGTCGCCAAATTGTTACTTACATTGTGTGCCATGCGGTTAAAGCGATATGGCATAAAGCTATGTAAGTCTAGATTGATACTCATCGTTAGTAAGCCTAATAATATCGTTGGCGACATTATAGCAAGGGCCTATGCACAAGTTAATTGCTTTGAATCATGTGGTACCACGGGAGTGTATTTGTGCATGTCGCTCCGCTGAAATCTAGCATAAGCGCATACCTCCAAAACTGCTTGACGAGCGCCGTAGCCTAGTACTCATCTGCCTCAGCTAGGTTCCACGCAGTCAGACTAAACTACGGACTAACGGGCAACTAACGCAGGCCGTTGCCACTCGTTGCCTACATCTGGGTACTTGGGTACCCACAGGGCAAGGTACAAGGACACGCAGGCCATGGCCGCGCCAGAAAGAAATACCGCCAATGGACTCCATAACCACAGCACACCCAACAGAGCAGGTAGAATTACCGCCGCAATGTGGTTGATGGTGAATGACACACCTGCCGTGGAAGCTAGGTCCGCTGGATCGGCAATCTTCTTAATATATGAACTTTGTGCAATAGCCATGGCGAACAAGATGTTGTCCAACACATACAAAGCCACGGCGGCCGGAGCCGAGTCCACCCATCCATAGGCAGAAAACACCAATATCAGGCCGACATACTCCAGTATCAAACTCGTACGTTCGCCAAACTTGGCGACAAATTTACCAATTTTAGGTGCCACCCACATGTTGATAGCGCCATTAAGCAAAAACACCAAGGCAATATCTTGGGCACTAAAATTGAATTTCTGTACCAGCAAAAGAGCAGCAAAGACAAAGAATATCTGCCTTCTTGCACCTCCCATAAAGGTGAGCGCGTAATACAACATATAACGCTTACGGAATACCAATCGCTTGTTCTGTTCCACACCGCCTGTGTAAGTGGGAAATAGAACTGCCGCCATGACCGCCATAACAATGGTAACGGCCCCGCCAACCAACATGGTTTGTGCCAGATCTAAAGCAAATACTTCAATGGCTAGCCAGGTCCAAGCATAGGCCAACAAGGCCGCCGCAGAACTTACGGCCACCAAATTACCCATTTTTACCGGCGCTTCTTGCTTACTAAACCACTGCAAAGCCAATGACTGACGTATTGTCTCGTAATAATGAAAGCCCAGAGACATCAACATAGTGGTGATCAACAGGCCTGAAAAGCTTGGCATATAGCCCGTTAAAGCCACTCCCACTCCCAGCATCAACAAGGATAGTAAAGCCAAGCGCTGCTCAGTCATGATTAACAGCACCCAAACCACAGCAAAGGCCAGAAAGCCTGGCACTTCGCGCCAAGACTGCAAAACACCAATGTGTGCACCATTTAAATTGGCAACATCGACGGCAAAGTTGTTAAACAACGCCATCCATACACCAAAGGCAAATGACATGGCAAAGGTCATCAAATACAAGACTCTAGCAGGCGTACGCCAAGTGGAAGCAGGAACCGACATAGTTAACGGACAACTCTTTTTAATAACAGCAAAGCGCAGTCTAGCAAATTAAAAACGCCGTAGCTGCAACAATACCTTGCTTGGTGGTAACAATGCCCCCATATAGATATGATCTCAACCTACGAGCCTCCGCTATGAGTGAAAATTCGGCCACCAGCAACAAAGCCAAACCTAGTTCTGAAAAGGCTGGTATGCAGCTGCTTGTGCAACTTCTGCCCTTTATCAAGCCCTACCGAAAAATGGTTTTTGGCGCTGTTCTGGCACTAATTTTTACCGCTGGCGTGTCCCTAGCACTGGGCCAAGGCATCCGTATTCTAGTTGACCAAGGCTTTGATTCAGCCGACCCTGCCCTGCTCAACCAAGCCATGATGATCTTGGCATCCATCACGGTGGCCCTAGCTTTTGGCACCTTTATCCGCTTTTACCTCGTGTCGTGGCTGGGCGAACGCGTCAGCAACGATATCCGTTTGGCCGTATTCAAACATCTACTTACCCTGCACCCTCACTACTTTGAAGAAAACCGCAGTGGTGAGATCAACGCCCGTCTCACCACCGATACCACCTTGCTACAGTCTATTATTGGTTCGTCAATCTCCATGGCCCTGCGCAACACCTTAACCTTTGCCGGTGGTCTTGTAATGATGCTAGTGACCAACCTCAAGCTGGCTTTAATCGTCCTGGCCAGCGTGCCCTTGATCGTGCTTCCCATGATGATGTACGGGCGTCGGGTACGCAGCTTATCTCGTCAAAGCCAAGACACGGTGGCCGAAGTTGGCACCTATGCCGGTGAAATTGTACAAAACATCAAGGTTGTTCAAGGCTTTACCCGTGAAACGGAAGAAGCCTTAGCCTTTAGTGGTGAAGTCGAAAAAGCCTTTAATGTCGCCAAGAAGCGTATCCTACAACGCTCGCTATTGATCATCATTGCCATGACATTAGTGTTCACTGGTCTATCGACTATGATCTGGGTTGGCGCTCAAGACGTAGGTAGCGGCCTGATTACCTCGGGTGAATTATCGGCCTTTGTCTTCTATGCCATCATGGTAGCCATGGCCGTAGCCACTATTTCAGAAGTCTATGGAGAACTACAAAGAGCGGCCGGAGCCACCGAACGATTAATGGATTTGTTATCCGCAGAGCCGGACATTGCCGCACCAGCCGCGCCAGTTAGCCTGCCTGACGGCCCATTACCGCTGAGTTTTGAAGGTGTCACTTTTGCCTACCCCTCGCGCCCCGATCAAAATGCGCTAGAAGACCTCAGTTTCACTATCGAAGCCGGTGAAACTGTGGCCATCGTTGGTCCTTCCGGTGCTGGTAAAACCACGCTATTTGAAATGCTGCAGCGTTTCTATGACCCCCAAGTAGGCCAGATAACAGTAGCCGATGCTGCCATAACCGATTTAAGCCCACAGAACCTACGTGAGCACCTAGGTGTCGTACCTCAACAACCTACTCTGTTCAGCAGTGATGTTTGGCATAATATTCGCTACGGCAAGCCTAACGCCAGCGATGAGGAAACCCAACAGGCAGCACGTCAGGCAAATGCCCATGATTTTATTGAACGTCTGCCAGAGGGCTACAACAGTTACCTAGGCGAACAGGGTGTGCGTTTATCGGGTGGCCAGCGCCAGCGTGTTGCCATTGCCCGTGCCATGCTTAAGAACCCGGCCATTTTATTGCTAGACGAAGCCACTAGCGCCCTAGATGCGGAAAGTGAGGCCAAGGTTACGGCAGCCCTGCAAGAATTAATGCAAGGCCGTACCACCTTGATCATTGCCCATCGTTTGGCTACAGTTATGCACGCGGACCGCATTCTATTAATGGAAGAAGGCCGCATCATTGCCCAAGGCAAACACGATGAATTGTTAGAACAGTCTGAGCTATACCAACGCTTGTGCAAGCTACAATTTGATCACTAGAGACTAGCCCTATGCCCGCCAGCCACTTGCCATCACCTTGCAGCGCCCAAGAAGTACAGCTGTTACGCGATGGTTATTGGGACCGCACGGCTATTGTTGCCCTTGACGATGGCAGCAAGCGAGTACGCAAGATCAGCAAAGGTGATCTATCAGCGGGCCCGTGGGGCCGAGACAACCTGCGTGCCGAAGCCAACTACTTGGCAACTTTAGAGTCACACTTACAAGATTTTTTTGCGCCTTTGTTTGCCACCTGGGACGAGGCTACTACCGGCTATGATATGGGCTACATGGATGGCTACGTTGATGTCGGCCAGATTGCCCGCCAACAGCTGTTTAACCAAGACCAAGCGGAGGCCATGCAAGGCTATCTTGGATTGCGCCTCTTTCAACAATTACACACATCGTCAACCGCCAAACCCATACTCGTTGAGAACATTAAAAGCACCCTCAAAAAAGCCCAACTATGCCTCCAAGAGCATGCTCAGCTAAACTGTTTATTAGGTCAAATTCAGGTCAATGACCTCGCCGTAGCGCCTTTACAAGACCAGCTGCAAGCAATCTATAACAGCCAGGTACTAGCCAACTTTGACACTAGCCCGCAGGTACGCTTGCACGGTGATTTGTTTCTAGAAAATATGTTATTGCCTGCCAACGATACTGGTGCTGATTGGCCACACAAATTGATACTTATTGACCCTATCTCTGTAGCAGGTATCGGTGCCGGCCACCCACTGTTTGATCTAGGTAAATACGAGTCTTATGCCACGGGCGAACTACCGGCCATGCGCCAACAAAGGCTGGTATTGCAAGGTTTTGATGAGCCCAGTTTTGACGGTACTGCAAATCGTTACCATTGGGCCATCGATTGGCATGATGACGCTATGCAAGGTTTCAAGAATATTAACTGGCACAGCCGTATGCGTGAACTCTATATCCAACACTACGGCCCAGTAGATACGGCCATGTATGAGCTACTGCAAGCCTACTTTGCGGCAGCTATGGTGGTTTGCACCCAAGGCCGTGAACAGCAAGCTAGAGCCCTGAAAATGCGCGCTAGCCTGCAATTGGCTCTTAGGTAGAACGTCATTGCGAACGCAGTGAAGCAATCTCTATCAGGCAAAGTGCCGGAACTAAGAGATTGCCACGTCACTACGTTCCTCGCAAAGACGAGTACCCCCTAACCTTACTCACCACACCCATACCAATTGCCACTATAGCACCAGCAACTAAGCCAATAGCCATATTGATCAGGCTTGGTATCAAGGCACCAGCTAGAGTATTAAGGCTAGGTAAGTTACCCACCCAATGATCGGCATAATCAGTCACATGATGTAAGAAAGGCATGCCGTGCACGAGTATGCCACCGCCCACCAAAAACATAGCGATAGTGCCGACTACTGTAAGAGTGCGCATCAAGGGCGCTGCCGAATTGAGCAGACCACTACCGACTTTTTGTGTAAAACTGTGCCACAAGCCTTGCCCAGGGCGCTGCATGAGGAATATACCTGCGTCATCCATCTTCACAATTGCCGCCACAAGGCCATACACACCAGCGGTAAATACTAGGGCCAAACCAGACACCACCATCACTTGAGTTGAGAAAGGTGCGCTACTCACGGAGCCTAAAGTAATGACCACGATTTCTGCCGACAAAATAAAATCCGTACGAATCGCTCCCTTAATTTTAGCCTGCTCTAGGGCCAATAAATCTTCACTTTGTAGGCGTTCAACACGCTCCTTGGGGTCGTGTTGTTCAGCTTTATGAAACAACCATTCATGCAGTTTTTCGTAGCCTTCGTAGCATAAAAAGGCACCACCTAGCATTAACACAGGGGTAATCAACCAGGGCGCAAACAAGCTCATTAACAAAGCGGCTGGCACTAGAATAAATTTGTTGCGAAAGGAGCCCTTAGCCACGGCCCAAACTACGGGCAATTCTCGTTCGGCCTTAACACCACTCACCTGTTCAGCGTTTACCGCCAAATCATCACCCAGTACACCCGCTGTCTTTTTTGCCGCGACCTTTGACAAGGCGGCAATATCGTCTAGCAAGGTAGCAATGTCATCTATTAACGCAAGTAAGCTGGCTCCAGCCATGATCAACTCCCAATTATATTTGTACGTCAATTGTAGTTTATTTTAGATGGGATTTTTAGCCAACAATTCAAGGACGGTATTGGCGACCAGCTCTGGTTCATCAAGCGGCAACAAGTGCCCAGCACCAGCAAATTCAATAGCCTGTTTGGGCCCTGGTAAAGTCTGCCAACGCTGCCACGCTCCCTCGTCTACGGTATCGGAATGTTCCGCCCGTAACAAGTGTATAGGCACTTGAGTTTCTCGCAACATCTTCCAGGTGGTTGGTACCGTACTATAGGCCAAAGCTTCCCAGTGCTTATCAAACAACAAACCCACCTCGCCAGCGCCCCCAGCGGCTTGTTTGCCACCCACAAGCCCTACGCCAGAATTAATGTAATCCCATAACACGTCATCTGAGAAGCCAGAAAACACTCGCTTGCTGCGATGAAAATCAAATGCTGCCTGCTTATGCGACCAGCGATCAGGGCGTCCTAAAGCCTTTTTTACAATCGGCACACGCCGCTTAAGGTGCATAGGCATATAGCGCATCAAGCGCGTATAACGGGCTTTCAGAAATACCGGTTCCACCATAATTAAGCGCTTAAACAAATCAGGGCGTTTAGTTGCTGCTATTAGCCCTACCACCGACCCTAAAGAGTGACCAATATAAGTCACCGGTGCCAAACCATGCTGCTCAATAAAGGCTATTTGATCATCGGCCATACGCTGCCAAAACTGGCCATCACTATAGTCCTTATGAAAATCGCTCAAGCTTTGCCACATGGGACGCAATTGTGGTGCATACACTGTGTGTACTTGTGCCAGTTGCTCCAACAAACTGCGATAAGCACCAGCAGGAAAGCCATTGGCATGGGCAAAGAGCAGTGCCGATTCACCCTCGCCATATTTCTCATAAGGAATTTGCATGGTTTTGTCTCTAGGTATCTCAAATTGTCATCACTGCATTATGCCAAAACCTAGACATTAGCTCTAATCCCAAAACCATCTAGTCGCAGACTGCAACATAATTCATGCAATCAGCGAACTGCACGACCCTTGCACGGAGTTTTATACACTTGACCTAACTTCCTTGCCTGGCTTCGCCACCTAACCTGTGCGTGCCTGCTAGCCCATGGGCGCTGCGCAACTCGGCCTAAAAGACAGGCCTCAGACAGTCCTCGCGCTATTCCATGTTCTAGCATCCATGCTCGGCGGCGTCATAATCGGTCAAGTGTATAAAGTCCCGCACAAAGGTCTTACTGCTCAGGAAAAACTCAGACACAAAAAAGCCGCACTAGGCGGCTTCTTTGTGGGCTTGCTAGTGCGCTATTACAATACGGCAGCAACAGCTTTAGCAAAGTTAGTCATGGTAGAGTTATTCAAGCCAGCAACGTTGATGCGGCTAGAACCTACCAAGTAAACACTATGGTCGTTTACTAGGCTATCAACCTGAGCTTTGTTGACACCCAAGAAAGAGAACATACCCTTTTGACGTTGAATAAAGCTAAAGTCTTGTTCTACACCGGCGTCCTTAAGGGCCACAACTAGCTCACCACGCAAGCGTGCAATGCGCTCGCGAATTTCAGCCAATTCAGCCAACCAGTCCGCTTTTAGTTCAGCATCATCAAGAATTGTCTGCACCACCAAGGCCCCGTGCGAAGGAGGCATGGAGTAGTTACCACGGATAACACCGTTCATCTGACCTTGCGCGACCGCCGCTGTATCAGCGTCTTTAGCAACCACAATGGCCGTACCTGTACGTTCGCGGTACAAGCCAAAGTTTTTGGAACAAGAGCTGGCAATAATCATCTCTTGAGCTTGGTTAGCAACAATGCGCAAGCCAGCCGCGTCTTCTTCCATGCCATCGCCCATACCTTGGTAGGCTATGTCGATGTATGGGATCAGACCCTTTTCTTGAGCCAAGTCAGCAAAGGCTTGCCACTGGTCCAGGTTCAAGTCGGCACCACTAGGGTTGTGGCAACAGCCGTGCAACAAAACCACGTCGCCAGCTTGTGCATCGGCATTTAGCTTGGCCATCATGGCATCAAAATCAACACTATGAGTGGCGGCATCAAAGTAAGGGAATTCGTCGATAGCCAAACCCGCACTAGCGATAATAGCGTGGTGGTTGGCCCAAGTAGGCTTACCAACCCAAACTTTAGCACCGGCTTTGGCTTGATTAATAAAATCGCAAAGCACACGCAAGGCACCAGTACCACCAGGAGTCTGGGCAACAGCCAAACGGCCAGCAGCAGCTTGAGCATTGTTTTCGCCTAGTACCACATCAGCAATCAATTGATTGTAACGAGCCCAACCGGCCATACCTACGTAGGTTTTCGTATCTTCCATATCCAATAGACGCTTTTCTGCAGCGGCAACGGCACGCATAATTGGCGTGTGGCCTTGCTCGTCTTTATATACACCTAGACCCAAATCCACTTTATTGGGATTGGTATCGTCGCGATGCATTGCGGCTAGTTTTAATATTGGATCGGCTGGCACTGATTGCAGTGACTCAAACATGGAAGATGCTCTCCGTAGGTTGGTTTATGTGTCCTTTTGACATCAACAAAATTATATGACTTTCACTAGCGCAAAACTATGCTAAAACGCACTTTTTAAGCATTTTTTAGCATTAATTTAGCAATTACCCAAAACCCGTAAGCACAAGCCCCAACTCATCCCATAATTAGCGTTCTGCCGATGGTGTACAGGCATATTGCTGGCGATAACAGCGGGTAAAATAAGACACCGAATTAAAACCACAAGCATTGGCAATTTGGGTTATCGACAAGCTAGATTGATGCAGTAGGTGTTGAGCTTTTTGCAAGCGCAACTGCAAATAAAACTGTACCGGTGTTTGGCTGAAATGTTGTTTGAATAAACGTTCCATCTGCCGTACCGACATATTAGCAGCCGCGGCGATTGCCACACTCGACAGCGGTTGCTCTAACTGCCCTTGCATCACCTCTACAGCTTTTACCAAACGCGTGTTGCTTATGTTAAGCCGGCTTTGCAACTTCATACGCGAATCATCGTGGGCTGGACGAATAGCTGGATGCATATATTGCTCAGCCACCTGCATGGCTAATTCATAATCATATTCACCCGAAATCAACTGCAGCATCATATCCATGCCTGCCGAACCACCAGAACAAGTCATAAGATTGCCATCAAATTCGTACAGCTCACCACTCATCTGCACATCGGTAAACTGCTCTCGAAAACTATCAACGTACTCCCAGTGAATAGTGCAAGTACGCTGGCGCAGCAACTTGGCTTTGGCTAACAACAAACTACCCGTAGACGTAGCACCAAACACCGGTACTT
>CALKFY010000095.1 GCA_938084925.1 uncultured Pseudomonadales bacterium | reverse complement strand
GAACGGCTGGCAGGGCATCATAATCTACGGCTGCATCCGCGATGTTAATGCTATTGGTGAGATCGATCTAGGTGTGCAGTCACTAGCAACCCACCCAATGAAAACCGACAAACGAGGTTTGGGTGATTTAAACGTACCAGTTACCTTTGGTGGCACTACCATTAAGCCAGGTGACTACCTGTATGCAGATAACAACGGCGTATTGGTATCTGATAAAGAATTGACTTGGTAAACGTCTTATCGTGTACAAATAGGATCATGCTCCGTTACAGCAAAGGTTGTAGCTGTATGATCCTTGATCAAAGTTAACTCATTGTTCTCCTATATAGTTATACTCAGCTGGCGTTTGCATAGGGTTTTGGCTAATGCGAACGCACCTAATCTCAAGACAAGCTACTGAGGCAAATAGTGGATAATTCAAAGTATTTTTATCGCAGAGTGGTTTTTACACGAAAAGGAAATCAGGTGTCTTTGGTAGACATCAACCAACTTGAAAACACGTCCCTTATGGAAGATTGGATGGGTACTGTGGTTTCACTGGCCGATGGCAAGCACTCAATTGCACAGTTGATTGATTACTTAGGTCAGCAATATCCGCAAAAGCCAGAAAACTTAGCAGAGACTTTACACTCAGTTATTGAAAGACTGTTGGAAGGCGAGATGATTGAGCTTAGTGATGATCCAGTGAAATTGCCTTATTACTTATCGGCGCCAATTGAATCATTAGACGTAGAAAAAGCGAAGCGATTAATCGCAGAAGAAGAGGCAGAGGAGTCGGTGTGATTACACCGACCTATCTTTTGCATATTTAGACTTTTCTTACTCGTCGTCGAAGTACAGCCAGCCTTGGTTGTGCAGTACCAACAATAAAGCCTCACAAGAATCGTCTGTCATCAAATTCGGCAGTTGATCTACTTCTATAAGCAAATTGTTTGCCAGTGCCATAGCTAGCTCTGTGGCCTCTGGTGGACAGGCAATGGCTTCGCCGTGGGCGAATAGGGTCATGCCACCATCGCCTTGCCAGGTATAGGCTAGGCGTACGCCTTCTGCTACCCGAACTACGCCGTAGGCATCCTTGATGATGCTAGCGAGCTCTTCTTCGTCCATGGCTTCTTCAGATAGGTCAAGGTCTGGGTTCTTTGGCTCTGTTGTCATGCTGCCAAACCATTGGGCTAGGTTCTCATCCGTTAGCTGTTGGCTAATGATGCTTCTTAGGTTGGCAATATCTGCCGCAGAAATTTCACCCGCTGCTTGTTGCTGCTTGCTGTTTTGCAAACGTAGGTCGGCGCTTAGCTCTTGGCCTAGGTAATCAGCAAAGCCACCAATTACTTCACCGTGTGATGGTGCGCGGAAACCTACGGAGTAGGTCATGCAGTTGTCACTAATGGCTACGCCTTTGTGGGCGACCAGTGGTGGTAAGTAGAGTAGGTCGCCTGGTTCTAGATCATAGGTTTGATCTAGGTCGAAGTTTTCAAGCAGGCATAGGTCTGAGTGGTCGGCTAGGCTGGAATCGCTGCTGCACAGCTGTCCTGTTTGCCAGCGACGCTGGCCTTCACCTTGTATTAAGAACACGTCGTAGCGGTCAAAATGAGCGCCTACGCCAGCACCTTGGGTGGCATAGCTGATCATTAGGTCATCTAAGCGCCAAGACGGGATAAAACGAAACTGGGACATAAAGTCATGGGCTGCGGGTACAAAGTTGTCTACGCCTTGTACTAGTAGCGTCCAAGGGTAATCACGTTGTTTGCTAAAGGTGTCATCGTTCATGGGCCCATTAACTAGGCGCCAGTCGTTGATGTCGCCTTGGTTTTCGATAAGGCGAGATTCTACTTCTGCTTCCAGGCTGAGGCCGGCTAACTCATCGGCGGCAATTATGGCTTGCCAATCGGGAAAAGCATTGCGAATGCATACAGGCTTTTGTTGCCAGTAGTCGCGCAGGAATACTTCGATGGGTATATCACCAAGATGGGTTAGGGGCTGCATTATATTGGTCCTTAGGGGAGGTGTCATTGCGAGGCTGGAAGCCGTGGCAATCTCTTGCAGACTGGTGCCTGATTTGAAGAGATTGCCGCGCCGCGTTGCTTCTCGCAATGACGTTTTGTACCGCCGCAATGACGGGTCTTGATAAGTGCTTAGATCGCTTTGGCTTGTTCTACCGCGTTACCAATGTAGTTGGCAGGCGTTAGGGCTTTCAAGCTGTCTTTAGCGCTGTCTGGCATGTCTAGGCCGTCGATGAAGGTAGCGATTGCTTCTGCATCGATGTCTTTACCACGAGTTAGCTCTTTTAGCTTCTCATATGGCTTTTCAATGCCGTAGCGACGCATAACGGTTTGGATTGGCTCGGCCAATACTTCCCATGCGTTGTCTAGGTCTTCGGCTAGGCGCTGTTCGTTAAGTTCCAGCTTGCTGATGCCTTTCAAAGTGGCTTGGTAAGCAATCAAGCTGTGGGCAAAACCAACACCTAGGTTACGTAGTACGGTGGAGTCGGTTAGGTCGCGCTGCCAGCGGGACACAGGTAGCTTAGCGGCCAAGTGTTGCATGATGGCGTTAGCGATGCCCAAGTTGCCTTCGGAGTTTTCGAAGTCGATTGGGTTAACCTTGTGCGGCATGGTGGAAGAGCCGATTTCGCCAGCAATGGTCTTTTGCTTGAAGAAGCCCATGGAGATGTAACCCCAAACGTCACGGTCAAAGTCCAACAAGATGGTGTTGAAACGGGCGATGGCATCGTATAGTTCAGCAATGTAATCGTGTGGTTCGATCTGTGTAGTGTATGGGTTCCAGGTCAAACCTAGGCCTTCTACGAATTCTTTGGCGTTAGCCTGCCAGTCAATTTCTGGGTAAGCGCTGATGTGGGCGTTGTAGTTACCAACAGCACCGTTGATCTTGCCAAGTAGTTCTACGGCTTGTACCTGCTTAATTTGGCGCTCTAGACGTGCGGCAACGTTGGCCATTTCCTTACCAACGGTAGAAGGAGATGCGGTTTGGCCGTGCGTACGGGACAACATAGGCTGCTTGGCGTAAGCATGGGCTAGACCTTTGATTTCTTCTAGAACTTCTTTCATCTCTGGCAACATAACAAATTCCAAACCCTGCTTAAGCATTAGGGCGTGGGACAGGTTGTTGATGTCTTCAGAAGTACAAGCAAAGTGTACGTATTCGCTGATGGCTTCTAGTTCTGCGTTGCCTACGAACTGTTCCTTGATGTAGTACTCAACCGCTTTTACATCGTGGTTAGTAGTGGCTTCAATCTTTTTAACAAGTGTAGCTTGAGTTTCGTCAAAGTTATTGATCATGTCATCCAACACTTTGTTGGCTTCGTCACTTAGAACAGGTACTTCTTTGATGTACGGATTAGCAGCTAGCTTTTGTAACCAACGTACTTCGACGATAACGCGGGAGTTGATTAGGCCGTATTCGCTAAAGTAAGGGCGCAAGGCGTGAGTTTTGGTGCCGTAGCGACCATCAACAGGGGACAGGGCAGAAAGAGCAGACAGTTCCATAATAATGGGTCCTAGTAGATCAATGATGAGAAAGGTTTAACAAGGTGCGTAGACCCTGTTCTAATTTTTGTTTGCCGAGCACAAATTGCCAACGGCGGCCGCCAACTTGGCGCCAAAGGATGGCACTACGAATGCCAGCCAGTAATAAACTGCGTACGCGGTTGGCGTTGGCAGCTTGTTGTAAATGCGTAGGGTTGCCAGTCACTTGAATACGAAAACGGAACTGGCTTAGGTTGGCTGAATAAACTTCAGCTAGGCTTGCTGTCACGTTAGCATGTTCTAGGCCATAAAGCTCAACTTGGCGTTCGGTACGTTCTAGCTGGGTGCTTATATCGTCAAGAATACCTGGTGCTTTGGCTAGTTTGCCTTGCAGATGGATCATGCCGATTAGATAGCGAGTTATATCCGCAACAGGGGCTTGTTTATCTTGAGTGACGACGGCTAGTAATTGCTCTAAACCTAGGTGCAGGTTATGTAAGCAGTCTGTGCCGCCATACACGTCGCCAATATGGCCTGGATCCATAACAAACAGCGACTGCCAGCAAGTTTGGCTAGCTTTTTCGTCCAGCTGGCCTGTGGTGGCTACCTGATGCACTAGGTAAGCAGCTTGGGTCATGCCAGCTAATGCGATGATGCGCTGTTGTACAGGGTCTTTAAAGGCCATGGAAGAGATATTAGTCAATGATCCCGCCTCCTAAGCATACGTCGCCATCATAGAAGACAATGGACTGGCCTGGGGTTACAGCTCGCTGCGGCTCATCGAATACCACTTCGTAAGCGTTTGCGCCCGGCTCACCAATAACAGTAATCTCACAGCCTTGGTCGGCTTGGCGATAGCGTATTTTGGCTTGTAGTTTTACTGGTGCAGCGGACATATCAGGGCCTTTGCCGTCTATCCACATTACCTGTTGGCAGGTTAGCACAGGCTTAAACAACAATGGGTGTTGTTTGCCTTGCACAACTAACAGCTGATTGTTGTCGAGATCTTTGTCAGCTACGTACCATGGCGAATCACCAAACTCAGACATGCCACCAATACCGAGGCCTTGGCGCTGGCCAATGGTGTGGTACATCAAACCTTGGTGTTGGCCAATGACTTTGCCGTCTTCGGTTACGATGTCACCTGGCTGGGCAGGTAGGTACTGCTGCAAGAAGTCTTTAAAGCGGCGTTCGCCAATAAAGCAAATGCCAGTACTGTCTTTTTTGGCTGCGGTAGCCAAACCGTGTTGTTCAGCTATTGCGCGTACTTCTGGCTTTTCTAGTTCACCGACAGGGAACAGGGTCATGCCGATTTCTTTGGCGCCTACAGCGTGTAAGAAATAGCTCTGGTCCTTGTTGCCATCAAGACCTTTAACTAATTGAGCATTCTCGTCATCACCACGGCGTTGCACATAGTGACCCGTAGCAATGTAGTTGGCTCCTAGAGTTTGCGCATACTGCAAAAAAGCTTTGAATTTGATTTCACGGTTACACAGGATATCTGGATTAGGTGTACGTCCAGCTTGGTATTCGGCCAAGAAGTGCTCGAATACATTGTCCCAATACTCGGCAGCAAAGTTAGCCACGTGTAGCTTAATGCCTAGCTTGTCAGAAACCGCTTGCGCATCGGCAAGGTCTTCTTTGGCTGTACAGTATTCTGTGCCATCATCTTCGTCCCAGTTCTTCATGAACAGGCCTTCAACGTGGTATCCTTGTTGCATTAACAGTAGCGCTGAGACAGATGAGTCAACACCACCGGACATGCCGACGATTACACGAGTAGAAGCATTTTGGTTCATAGTACTTTAGGTCTTCATGACTCTGGAGCTTAATATTATCAAGGCCCAGAAATAACTGATTTGAGGGTGCGTATTTTACCGCAAATTAGGCATTTTAGGCCAGTGCAAATACCCGTGCAAAGCGCATTAAAGACAGAATATATACAGGAATAACGATTTAGATATGGCAAACAGCAACGATTTAATCAGCGTGCAACAAGCAGACTTCGATATGCAGGCGCATTACCAGCAATTAACGCAGCTTGATCCTGCAAGTACTGGTGCCGTTGTCATGTTTACAGGTCTTGTGCGGGACCTTGATGATAGCGCTGTAGAAGCCATGGAGCTAGAGCATTACCCAGGTATGACGGAAGCGAGTTTGGCCAATATCATCGTTGCGGCGCGTAAGCGTTGGGATTTGTTGGGCGTACATCTAGTGCACCGTGTAGGTGTACTTAAGCGTCATGATCAAATTGTTATGGTAGGTGTGTCGTCACGCCATCGTAAGGATGCCTTTGCGGCTTGTGAATACATCATGGACTATCTTAAGCAGGATGCACCGTTTTGGAAGGCTGAAATTACCGATGCTGGTAAGCATTGGGTTGATGCCAAGGAAACGGATAGACAGGCAGATCAGCGCTGGCGCGATTGAGGCTTGTGGCCGGTATTTGGTCGCTTGCTAGTTTTATGTTTTGCACTGGCCTTGTATCTGGCAGAGGGCTTAGCTGCTGAGGCAGGTAGGTTAAGTTGGTCCTGGCGAGATTTTCCTGGTTGCAAACCATCTAATTGCCAATGACCAATGGCAACACGGACTAAGCGTAAAGTAGGCAGGTCTACGGCAGCCGTCATGCGTCGTACTTGACGATTGCGACCTTCGGTAATAGTAATGCTCAACCAAGCAGTGGGGCTATTCTTGCGTTCGCGAATAGGTGGTACACGCTCCCACAAGATTGCATTCACATGATCTTCATTGAGTAGGCTAACCTGAGCGGGTTTAGTCCAACCATCTTTTAGTTCCACACCTTTGCGTAGTTTGGCTAATTGAGGTTCTTCTACAATGCCTTCTACTTGTATCCAATAGGTTTTGGGCATCTTGTGGCGTGGGTTAGCAATATGGTGCTGAGCCTGGCCATCGTTAGTTAATAGCATCAAGCCTTCGGAATCATAGTCTAAACGACCAGCAGGGTAGTAGCCCTTGTCTGTAATGTAATCTGCCAAGGTAGCGCGCTGTTCTTGGTCAGTAAATTGGCAAAGTACTTTGAAGGGTTTGTTAAAAACGATGATATTGGGCACAGATGCACTCTAGCGGCACTAATTTGTGCCGCTATTATGCCTAAACTAAGGATTTAATTCACTTGTTTAGCTTTCAGAAGGCGCTTTGTCTATCAGCTCAATATTGGTTGCTTGTGGACCTTTGGGGCCTAGGTTAAGGTCATAGGTAACGGGCTGGCCTGCTTTGAGGCTTTTGTAACCTTCGCCTTGTATCGCAGAATAGTGTACAAATACATCTAGTTCTTGGTTATCTTCGGAAACCACAAAGCCGTAGCCTTTGGCATTGTTAAACCATTTCACTGTGCCGGATTGCATTGTTTATACCTCGGTAATACTTAAACTAAAACTTGTGAAGGTCGATACAAGCTCTGTCAGCAAGGCTTAAGTGAGGCAAAAGCAGAGACGAATACAGTTGTTGGCAACGTTCTCTATTGATATTAGCAGTGAATTTTCATCTTGCTCTGGAAAATCAGGGCAACAGCCCCAATAATCAAACATATACATAGTTCAAAATAGTTAGGAACGATTTTCTCCATGAACAATTTGATCCGTAATAGCCAAGACGAAGGGCATCCAGAAGACAATCTCGGCTTGCAGGTATTAGAACGTAGCGAACAACAGCTGCAACCACCGTCCATGTACAAGGTGGTATTGTTGAACGATGACTATACGCCAATGGAATTTGTCATTGATATATTGATTAGCTTCTTCCGTCATAACGAAGAGCAGGCTACACAAATCATGCTAGCGGTACATACCCAAGGCAAGGGCGTGTGCGGTATATATACTAAGGACATTGCAGAAACTAAAGCCGCCCAGGTGAATCAGTATTCACGGCAAAACAAACATCCTTTGCTTTGCGAAGTAGAACCGGTGGAGGAATAAACATGTTAGATCGTGATATTGAACAGAGTTTGTCCCAAGCCTTTAATCAGGCTAGCCACAACCGTCATGAGTTTATGACGGTAGAACACCTGTTGCTGGCTTTGCTAGATAACAATGCTGCTGCTGATGTGCTTACCGCCTGTGAAGCCGACATTAATGGTTTGCGTACTCAACTAGAAGCTTTTATCGCTGAAACTACGCCTTTGCTACCAGAAGACGTCGTAGAAGTAGAAGTTCAGCCAACCTTGGGTTTTCAGCGTGTATTACAGCGTGCCGTGTTCCATGTGCAGTCCTCTGGCAAACTTGAAGTCACCGGAGCCAACGTGTTGGTCGCTATCTTTAGCGAAACCGAAAGTCAGGCAGTGTACCTACTTAATAAGTCGCAAATAGAACGCGTGGACGTGGTTAACTACTTGTCCCATGGCGTTAGTGCCGAGGACAGCGAAGCTGGTGAACACGAAACTGTGGATGGTGAAGCCTCTGAAAGCGGTTTGATGAAGTACACCACGCACTTGAATGCCGAAGTACAAGCCAACCGTATTGATCCTTTGGTAGGGCGAGGCAAAGAGCTAGAACGCTTGATTCAGGTTTTGTGCCGCCGCCGTAAAAACAATCCTTTATTGGTGGGTGACGCTGGTGTTGGTAAAACAGCCATTGCCGAAGGCTTGGCCTATCAAATAGAGCAGGGCAAGGTGCCAGCTGTTATGGCCAATGCTCAAGTATACTCTTTAGATATGGGTTCTTTGCTGGCGGGCACTAAGTACCGCGGTGACTTTGAAAAGCGCTTGAAAGAATTGCTAAAAGATATCGAAAAGCATCCAGATGCTATCCTGTTTATTGATGAAATTCACACCATCATTGGTGCCGGTTCTACCTCTGGTGGTTCCATGGATGCATCCAACCTATTAAAGCCAGCACTTAGCTCAGGCAAGTTGCGCTGCATTGGTTCCACAACCTTTACAGAATTTCGCGGTATCTTTGAAAAAGATCACGCCTTGGCGCGTCGTTTCCAAAAGATAGACGTTGATGAGCCTAATGTTAGCGACACGCAAGCAATCTTACGTGGCTTGCTATCTCGCTTTGAAGAACATCATCAGGTTAGCTACGATAGCGAAGCCGTTGATGCAGCAGCAGAACTCGCCGATCGTTACATCACCGATAAGAAGATGCCTGATAAGGCTATCGACGTCATTGACGAGGCCGGTGCCTACCAGCAGCTATTAACCGAAGACAAGCGCGCTAAAAGTATTGGTGTGGCGGAAGTTGAAGCCGTAGTAGCGAAAATAGCACGTATTCCAGCCAAAAGCGTGTCTTCTAGTGACCGTGAGCAGTTGGCGAATCTTGATAAGAACCTAAAGCAGGTAGTATTTGGTCAGGACGAGGCGATTGCCACGCTCACTAACGCTATCAAACTAGCCCGTGCTGGTTTGGCTGCAGCTAACAAGCCTGTTGGTAGCTTCTTGTTCTCTGGTCCAACAGGTGTTGGTAAAACTGAAGTCACCCAGCAGTTGGCACGTATTATGGGCATGGAGCTGGTGCGCTTTGATATGTCTGAGTACATGGAGCGTCACACCGTATCGCGCTTGATCGGTGCCCCTCCAGGTTATGTAGGCTTTGATCAAGGTGGTTTGCTTACCGAAGCGATTACCCAAAATCCACACTGTGTATTGTTGTTGGATGAAATCGAAAAGGCCCATCCAGAAGTGTTTAATATTCTTCTGCAAGTGATGGATAACGGCACCCTTACAGACAACAACAGCCGCAAGACGGACTTCCGTAACGTGGTATTAATCATGACCACTAATGCTGGCGCCGAAGCCATGAGCCGTAGCTCTATTGGTTTCACCAAGCAGGACCATACTACCGATGGCATGGAAGCACTGAAAAAGCTATTTAGCCCTGAGTTCCGTAACCGCCTAGACGACATCATCCAGTTTGGAAAATTGCCAGAAGAGGTGATTCTAGGCGTTGTCGACAAGTTCCTCGAAGAACTACAAGTTCAGCTAGATGAGAAGCAGGTGCACATGCAAGTTAGCCAAACCGCACGCCAATGGTTTGGCAAGAACGGCTATGATGCGGATATGGGGGCACGCCCTATGGCACGCTTGATTCAGCAAAAACTGAAAAAACCTATGGCCGAGATACTGTTGTTTGGTGAGCTAGCCGATACGGGTGGCGTACTGAAGGTTGATATTGATAAGGACACTGACGAAATCGTGTTGCATGCCGAGCCTGCAAAGCGACAAGTGAAGTTACTTGATCCTGCCTAGAAGGAAATAGGGTAATAGCTAGAATGGGCCTGGTTGATAAAAGCCAGGCACACAAAAAAGAGGTTAATGAATCATTAACCTCTTTTTTTATGCAAACTGGATTAGCGGGCGCGGTAAGTGATGCGGCCTTTAGTTAGGTCGTAAGGTGTCATTTCAACCTTTACCTTATCGCCAGTAAGAATACGGATATAGTGCTTGCGCATCTTGCCTGATATATGTGCTGTTACGATGTGTCCGTTTTCAAGTTCTACACGGAACATGGTGTTAGGAAGGGTATCGACAATCGTGCCTTCCATTTCAATCTGATCTTCTTTAGCCATTAAAGCCTCAAAAAGTAGTGTTAAGGGTCATTTAGAGCGCGCCATTTTGCCCCAATTTAGCGCAAATTGCAAAAGCTCTTTGGTGTTTTAGGTTATTTACTGCCTAGTCTGGGAGACTTCAACGTATCCTAAGTGGTTCCCATTGTAGGCCATTAAACAGTTCTTGGGGCTGATAGTCGGATTTGTAACTCATTTTTTTACAATCTTCTATCCAATAACCTAGGTAAACATGGGGCAACTGCTGCTGTTTCGCCCAATTAATCAACCACAGTATCGCTAGCTTGCCTAGGCTACGAGCCTCTTCTTTGGGGTCGTAATAGGTGTAAATAGCCGACACGCCATCTGGTAGCATATCTACAACGGCCACAGCCACAAGCTTGTCATCCTTCCGAAAGCTCAGAAAGTAGTTCTCTACGCCTTGCGGAGGCTGGCAGAGGAAGCTAACAAACTGATCATAGGACGGCGGGTACATGTCTCCGTCGTCATGGCGTAGTTCTATGTAGCGTTGATAAAGGTCATAATTTTCTGCCGTGGCTTCGGCTCGACACCATTCAACTTGCAGATCTTTATTGCGGCTAAGCACACGCTTTTGATTACGAGAAAGTGTGAAGTCTTGCGTGATGACTCGCACTGACTGGCATGCCTGGCAGCTGTCACACCAAGGACGATAAAGGTGAGCACCACTACGACGAAAACCAAGCTGATTTAACTGGCTATACAAAGCTCGATCAATGGCTTGGTCTGGGTGTAGAAATATGGACCTTGATTCGCGATCAGGCAGATAACTGCAAGGAGAATCCGGAGTAGGGAAGAAGACCAATTGGTTTAGCAGTTTTTCATCCATGATTATTGCTCTGTTGTTGCTCAAATGTGGGGAACGTCTGGTAAATAGCTCTATATGCTATCCCAATTGCTACCTAGACCTTGTTCGTTATTGTTACATAGAAATTGCTGAAATTCTGCTATTTCAATAGGTTTAGCACCTAGGCTAGACAAATGCTCAGTGGGAAGCTGGCAATCTATTAGCTCAAACTGCCATTGTTCTAATAATCTTGCAAGGGCAATAAAGGCTAGCTTAGACACATTACTACGATGGCTAAACATGGATTCGCCAAAGAACATCTTGCCAATGGCTATTCCATACAGGCCTCCCACCAAGGTGGATTGGTCCCATATTTCTATACTGTGAGCATAGCCGGCATGGTAGAGTTGAGTATAAGCATCCTGCATTTCTGGCAAAATCCAGGTGGCGTCTTCATCCGGCTGCCCGGCTCTTGGGGTGTCGGCACATTGCTGGATAACACGCTCGAAAGCATGATCAAAGGTGATTTGATAAGTTTCTTGGCGGATCAACTTAGCCATACTACGGGATACATGAATCTGAGACGGGGCTAGTACCATACGCGGCATAGGTGCCCACCAGAGGATAGGCTCACCATCACTGTACCAAGGAAAAATACCGCTAGAATAAGCGTTTAATAATCGTTCTACGGAGAGGTCGCCCCCTACAGCAAGCAAACCTGCTGGATCTTTCAGTACCTCTGTAATAGGTGGAAAGCCTACATGGTCTTTATGAAGCTGGTACAGGGGCATGACTATGCCTTATTTATATAAGAACTAGTGATCAATAAGCTGGGCTAAGCGAGCTGCTGAAAGAATAAGGCAGTCTTGTTCGTTAGTATCTGGGTTGTGGATATAGCCATAAACCGGATCATTGGCCCTGTTTGAGGAGCTTTCGAATTCAAAGTCACGTAACTGAGTAAACTGTTCTTCTTCGTAGGATACGATGTCATCCATGCTATCCAAGATCAAAGCAAACCAAGGGGTTACACCATCACGAGTGATATAAAGTACAACCGGATGAACGGAAGACTTTAATTGTTCTTGTGCATACTTAAACAAACGAGCTGCTTCGTTAATCAAGCCACGCTTTTGGCTACGCAGTTCTTTCAATGCTGCTTCGTCACCATCGGTGTTCTTAATCTTTAGCAACTTATCGGCAAGCGCGTGGAATTCTGCATGAGGGCCCTTAAAGCGTTGTAGCAATGCACGAGTGGTATCGTCGGCGCTGCCAGTCTGTTCACCCAGCCAAGTATCAAAGCTACATTGACTAGCGCTACGAGGTAATTCAAAAGTACCGTCTCCATGCAAGGCCGATTCTAGTGCTTGCACCCATTTGACGTGGTCGTTTTCAGCTTCTTGCAAAGCGCCAATGGTGTTGGTCAGCAACTGACGGTTGGATTGACGACCCAACAGGGAAGAAATTTCAAACGTGTTCACTGGCTTATTGCGATAGTACAAGTAGCCTAAAAAGGCATCTTGATGATTGCTAGAACGCTCAAGCTTGTCAAAATCATCGGTGATGGACAGGATGCTAGAAATATCAATTGCAAAGCGAGTATCACCAAGCATAAAAGTCAGCATTCGGTTGGAGCGTTCAGCGTAGTTAGCAGTAGCATTTGTCATAATTCACCGGCATTTGATTAACATGCGTTTCAACACAGTATATTACTTCATTTAAGCGGATAAAACCCACCCTAAGTGCAAATGTTAAATTCTATGTTCGGGAAATCCACTATTTTTATATATTTATTAACTTTTTTCGTCAAATTAGTCATCTAAACTCAATGCATGTGTATAATTTGAAAGGTTAAACCCTTGTAATATCAAGTCAAAAGAATAAAGTAACAAGGCGGCGCTGCCATACTCGGTATAAAGGAATTATTAGTGACCAAGGTTAAAATGTCTTTCAGTCTAGAAACGCTATATCAAAAGTATAGCTGGTATGGCTTTCGCTTATTGTTACTTGCTATAGGTATTTATCTTGCCATTGCCTTAGTAAGTTATGACCCTTTAGATCGTAGCTTTTTGGTTTCTAGCGATGCTCCTTCCGTAAAGAATTTAGGTGGGGATATTGGCGCTGACGTAGCTAGCTTGTTGTTCCTACTGTTTGGCGCTGTGGCCTTTGTTATCCCGTTAGTGCTAATGGCACGTAACCTATCCCAGCTGGTTGGCACCAAAACCCAAGTCAAACACTACACCATCTATAAGCTGATCGCGTTTATCTTAGCTATGCTGGGTGCCAGTACGCTAGTGGCGATGCACGTTGATAACAGCCTACTTGCTTATCCCCGTGGTAGTGGTGGCGTAGTAGGACTCAATTTTGCACCTCCTATCGTTAAGGCTTTGGGTATTGTTGGTGCTAATCTGCTGTTATTGACCATTGTATTCTTGGCTATGAGCCATCTGTTGGTCCTCAATTGGGGCCGCATAACCGAAGCTACCGGACGCTGGGTAGAACATCACACAAGTTCTATATGGGGTAGTTTGTTTGCTAATAAGTCCAACACGCCCAAAGCCAAACCAGCTGCTAAAGCTGATCAAGCGGCTGGCTTTATTAGCCGCAGTGCCACATTTGTTTATCGTGGCCTTAGGGACCTCCTAAGCCGCAAACCGAAAAACGCTGCTGTTATGCAAAACGTGCAAGTAGGGCGCACTGCTGAGTTGTTTGCTGCAGCAGAAAACAAAGCGCTTAGTGATGATGATGTTATGTCTGCTTTGGAAGACAAGCCCAAACGCAAACCTGTTACTAAAACCAAGGCACCTGAACAGCCTGTCGCTACGCCAGCACCAGTACCCACTCCAGCACCGCCTCAAGCCGCCGCTGATAGTGCAACGACAAGCGCAGAAACAGGCAAGCGTGACGTTAAGATCGTACCCTTAGAAAAAACCCACAAACAAGACACTGGTGATTCATCTGCGACTCAAGATGGTAAAGCAATCAAGAGTAAGCAGTGCCCACCGGTTAGCCTATTGGACCCACCTGAAACTAGCTTAAACCCAGGAGTGAGTACAGAAGAGCTCGAGCGCATGAGCGAGCTGTTAGAAGCCAAGCTTATGGACTTTGGCGTTGTAGCAGAGGTCGTAGAAGTAAACCCCGGACCTGTGATCACCCGTTTTGAAATACAACCTGCGCCAGGTACCAAGGTCAGCAAGATCAGTAACCTAGCCAAAGATTTGGCACGTTCCATGGCGGTAATGAGCGTGCGTGTTGTTGAGGTTATTGCCGGTAAATCCGTTATTGGCATTGAGATTCCTAACCAACATCGCGAAATGGTACGTATTAGTGAAGTCATCGGTAGTAAGACCTACCAGACGTCTAGCAGCCCACTAACCATGGGGTTGGGTAACGACATCGCTGGTAAGCCAGTAGTGGTAGACCTTGCCAAGATGCCGCACTTGCTCGTTGCCGGTACTACGGGTTCTGGTAAGTCCGTTGGCGTAAACGCCATGATTATCAGTCTCTTGTTGAAGTCCACTCCTGATCAGGTGCGCCTACTTCTAGTTGACCCTAAGATGCTGGAACTGTCTATCTATGATGGTATCCCGCATTTATTAGCCCCAGTTATCACGGACATGAAAGAAGCTGCTGGCGGTTTGCGTTGGTGTGTAGCTGAAATGGAACGTCGTTACAAGATCATGGCCTCTCAAGGGGTGCGTAACATCGCTGGTTACAATACCAAAGTGAATAACGCTAATGCCAAGGGCGAGTCTATTCTAGACCCTACGTGGAAACCTGATGAGCTTGCAGGGGAGACGCCTGCAGACCGTCCATATTTAGAAGATCTACCTTACATAGTGGTGGTGGTAGATGAATTCGCCGACATGATGATGATCGTTGGCAAGAAAGTAGAAGAACTGATTGCACGTATTGCCCAAAAGGCTCGTGCCGCTGGTATTCATTTGATCCTTGCTACCCAGCGTCCATCGGTGGATGTTATCACTGGTTTAATTAAGGCCAACGTGCCTACGCGTATTGCCTTTCAGGTAAGTTCCAAAATTGATTCTCGTACTATTCTTGATCAAGGCGGTGCTGAAAGCCTGCTTGGCCACGGTGACATGTTGTATCTGCCTGCGGGCAAGAGTGTACCAGAACGTGTTCACGGCGCCTTTGTGAGCGATGATGAAGTACACCGCGTGGTTGAGGACTGGAAGCAACGTGGCTCACCAAATTTTATAGACGCCATTATTGAAGGTACTTATGATAACGAGGGTGGCTCTGCCCAAACAGGCGGTGGCGATTACGAAGAAGAAATGGATCAGCTTTATGACGAAGCCGTGGCCTTTGTTACGGAAACAAGACGCGCATCTATTTCTTCTGTACAGCGTAAGTTTAAGATTGGCTACAACCGTGCTGCACGCATGATTGAAGCTATGGAAGCCGCCGGCGTTATCACTAGCCAAGCCCACAATGGTAGCCGCGAAGTTATCGCGCCACCACCAGTAAGAGATTAAGCATGCCGTTTCAATTCAAGTTACTAAAGAGTCTGGCGCCAGGCCTGTTGTTGGCTGCAACGCTTACCACATCAGCTTTAACTGTAGCGGCTGATTCCGCCCAACTACTGGCAAACAAGCTTGGTGCTTATCAGAGTTTAGAAGCCGACTTTGTGCAATATTTATTGGACGCTAGCGGTAGCCGCTTGCAGGAAACTCGCGGCACCATGCAGTTGTTACAACCCAATCGTTTTCATTGGCAGACCGAAGACCCGTTTGCACAAACCATTGTTAGCGATGGTCAGCAGATTTGGATCTACGATCCAGACCTAGAACAGGTAACTCTGCAGTTGCTAGATACTCGTTCAACCGCTACTCCAGCCTTGCTGTTAAGTGGCAACAATCAAGCTATTGGTGAGCAATTTGATGTTGTTCTGTACGCCGACGATAGCAGTCTACAGCAGTTTAATTTGAAGCCAAAAGATGCCGAAAGTTTATACGCTAATATTCGCTTGTACTTCCAAGGTGACACCTTAACCCAAATGCAAGTGGTAGACACACTAGAGCAAAAAACCGCTATGCATTTCCAAAACTTGCATGCCAATCCGTCTATCCCTATACAGCGCTTCACCTTTGAAGTGCCAGCGGATACGGATGTCATCGATATGCGCTAACCATGCAAGATCTATTTTCTAGTCAACAGGACAAGGGATACCAGCCACTAGCGGCACGCATGCGCCCTGTTGATATTAGTGAGTACGTTGGCCAAACCCATTTGTTAGGTGACGGCAAGAGCCTGTCCCAAGTGGTAAACCGTGGAGCCTTGCATTCCATGATCCTATGGGGTCCACCAGGAGTAGGGAAGACCACACTAGCTAACTTACTTAGCAACACTAGCGATGCCCATTTTATTAACCTGTCGGCCGTTATGTCCGGGGTTAAAGACATCCGTGCGGCAGTTGAAGAAGCCCGCCAAGTCAAAGCTCAGTCGGGCCGCGATAGCGTGTTGTTTGTGGATGAAGTGCACCGCTTTAATAAGTCCCAGCAGGATGCGTTTTTGCCCTTTGTAGAGGACGGTACTTTTATCTTTATTGGTGCCACTACCGAGAATCCAGCCTTTGAACTCAACAATGCGTTAATGTCTCGGGCTCGTGTTTACGTGCTTAAGAGCCTGCAAGAAGGCGATTTACTGGCCTTGCTTGCTCGTACCTTGGAAGACAAGAAACGTGGTCTGGGTGAGCTGAACCTGACGGTTAGTGACAAGGTTGCTAAGCTGTTAGTACAAGCTGCTGATGGCGATGCGCGACGCTTATTGAACTTGCTAGAATTAGCCAGTGACTTGGCCCATGACCAAGGCGGTGAGTTATCTGCCGAAATGCTAGCTGAGGTGCTGCAAACCAGCCCTAAACGCTACGACAAGGGTGGGGATATATTTTATGACCAGATCTCCGCTTTTCATAAGTCTGTGCGCGGTTCTGACCCCAATGCCGCTTTGTACTGGATGGCACGTATGCTAGACAGTGGCTGCGAACCTTTGTACATCGCACGCCGTATCCTTGCTATTGCTTCGGAAGACATCGGCAACGCCGATCCACGAGCCCTGGAGCTAGCTACTAATGCTTGGTTAGCCTTTGAGCGCTTGGGGCCCGCTGAGGGCAACAGAGCCATTGCCCATGCCGCTGTATATTGTGCTTGTGCACCCAAGAGTAACGCCATCCATATGGCCTTCAATGCAGCTATGGCCCTAGTACGTAGTGAACCAGGTTATGAAGTACCGGATCATCTACGTAATGCGCCTACCAGTTTGGCCAAAGATATGGGTCACGGCGCCGACTATCGCTATGCTCACAACGAAGAGAACGCCTTTGCTGCTGGCGAGTGCTATTTGCCGCCAGAATTAGAAGGCCTTGAGCTGTATCAGCCCAGCCACCGTGGTTTGGAGGGTAAAATCGCCGATAAGCTGGCGACTTTGCAGCAATTAAACGCCGATAGTCCGACAAAGCGTTATAAATAGCCTACAACTAGGCTATAATCTCGCTCCAATATTCATGAATCGCAGCTATAACCAACATTAAAGGCAAAAGCCTAGTGAATCAACTTATTGCTGTAGCTTGTGGTGGCGCTCTAGGCGCACTGCTACGCTACCTTTTGCAAACTTCCTTTGTCTATTCAGGCAAGTTCCCTATGGCAATATTTATCGCCAACGTAATAGGGTCCCTACTAATGGGCGTGTTGTTTGTATTGTTGCAAGAGAAGTCACTGTTTGCACAGTGGCTGCGTCCATTTTTGATGGTGGGTCTATTAGGTGCGTTTACCACCTTTTCCACCTTTTCGTTAGACACCATTCGCCTGCTAGAAACAGGCCAGGTGATGACTGCCCTAAGTAACGTCATACTTAGTGTCGTGGTCGCTATAGGCGCTGCCTATGTTGGTGTTACGCTGGCACGTATGCTGAGCCAGTAGATTTAGATAATTTAATAAGTTTAGTAGGAATTGACACATGCTGGACCCAAAACTGATTCGCAATGAAGCCGAACAGGTCGCAGAAAAACTGCGCGTAAAAGGTTACGAACTAGATGTAGCCCGCCTAGCGGAACTTGAAAGCCAACGTAAGGAGCTGCAGGTAGCTACCGAAACCTTGCAAGGCGAACGTAACGCTAAGTCCAAGCAAATTGGTAAACTTAAGTCCCAAGGTGAAGACGCTAGTGGCGTATTGGCCGAAGTAGGTGACCTAGGAGCTAAGCTGGATGCTAGCAAGAGTGCTCTTAAAGTCTTGCAAGAAGAGCTGAACACTATTCTATCTGGTGTACCTAACATTCCTCATGAGAGTGTACCTGCCGGTGCTGACGAAGATGACAACGTGGAAGTCTTAACTTGGGGTGACAAGCCGGCGTTTGAGTTTGAAGTTAAAGACCACGTTGATCTAGGTGAAGGCTTAGGCGGCTTGAACTTTGCTGCGGCCACCAAGATTGCCGGTGCACGCTTTATGGTGTTAGAGGGCGAATTAGCCCGTCTACACCGTTCTTTGATTCAGTTTATGCTAAACACTCACATCAGTGAGCATGACTATCAAGAGATCTACGTTCCTTACTTGGTGAACGCTGATTCTTTGCGTGGTACTGGCCAGCTGCCTAAGTTTGAAGAAGACTTGTTTAAGGTCTCTGGTGATTCTGGTGAGCGTGATTTCTATCTAATCCCAACGGCTGAAGTACCTGTAACCAACATGGTACGTGATGAGATCGTTGATGCCGCTGATATGCCAATCCGTTACACCAGCCACACACCTTGCTTCCGTAGTGAAGCTGGTAGTCACGGCCGTGATACTCGTGGTTTGATTCGTCAGCACCAGTTTGAAAAAGTAGAACTGGTACAAGTTGTTGAGCCAAACAAGTCTGAAGCTGCGCTAGAAGAGCTGACAGGCCACGCCGAAGCGATTCTAAAGGCCCTAAACCTACCATACCGCAAGGTTATCTTGTGTGGTGGTGACTTAGGCTTTTCTGCTATCAAGACTTATGACTTGGAAGTATGGCTACCAGGCCAAGACAAGTACCGTGAAATTTCTTCTTGCTCCAACATGGGTGATTTCCAAGCTCGTCGTATGCAGGCCCGCTGGCGCAACCCAGAAACAGGCAAGCCTGAACTAGTTCACACACTTAATGGTTCTGGTCTTGCTGTAGGTCGTACCTTGTTGGCGATTCTAGAAAACTACCAAAACGCCGATGGTTCTGTAACTGTACCTGAAGTATTACGTCCTTACATGGGTGGTACGGAAACACTTAAGGCTTAAGCTGCTCCTTTAAAAGAGCAATTAAAAAGGCGCATTAGCGCCTTTTTTGTGTGTGCTTGTTTGTTAGTTTTTGAGATATCTATAAACAGTTAGTAGGCCGCGGTAAACCAGCTATCTTAGAGGCTAGTTTAGCGGGGCTATCTGGAAACAGGGTAAGTAGGTAAATACTGTTGCCTTTGTCTGGGCCTAGACCTTTCTTAACCATCTTCACCAAGATACGCATGGCAGGGGAGATACCTGTATCGGCATGAAACTGACGTAGTAAATCAATCACTTCCCAGTGTGCAGGGGTCATTTCAACGTCTACCGTCTGTGCTAGGTAATCAGCAACCTCTGGGTTCCAATCACCAAGGTTCTTTAGGAAACCATCCTTGTCTAGTTCAAGTTGCATAAGCTTACCAAGTGGCGCTGCTAGAGTGCTGTTCAGACAAGGTTACAAAACCATCCATATCTAGGGCTAACATGCCATCAGTCAGGCCTACACCGCGCATTTGGCTATCCGTAAGCATTACGTGACAACGGCAAGGGCACAGCAGCGCAGCGCTAGATAGATAAACACCATCGTTCATCAAGACTATATCGTCATCATAGACAAGTTGTTCCAGCAGGCGATCGAAATCTTGTTTAGATAAATGAGATTGTACTAGGTGCAACATCTTAAAATACCATTACGTGCAGGTGACTGTGAAGCAGGTCACTGACCTGATGCGATGTTAACAACTGGCATGCTACGGGCAAGTCTTGTAGCTGCTCTGGCTTGATACTGTGTTCCACTAGGGAAGTCTGATCCACGTATACAGTTTCAACGTCATACATGGGTAGGGCGCCTAGTATTTTTCCGACATGCTTGAACGGCGTGTCCATGGAGGCTTCTAGGAGCAACTGCTGTACGCCTAGGCCCTGATATAACATCACTGGTTCTTGCTCGAAGGCTGCCAAAGTCAGTATTACATCCAGTGCATCTTTGGCGTTGGTATTACCGTAGGGAGTGCTGCGCATGACAATTAGGCTACTCATAGGTTGGCTCCAAAGGTCATGACACGATCACAAGTTACCGTAGCACTAGCTAGCTGTCCTAGTCCTGCAAGGGCAAAGCCTTGGGCCAGGTTGTGAGCGGACAGTTCATAGCGCTGGCTTTCTTCTTCATTAACGATACCGTTATGCAGAGCGGCGGCAATGCACGCGTCTAGGTCAAACTCATGCGCTTTTTGCAGTTGTTGCCATTGTTTGGTGATATCTAAGTCACCTTGCGCAGGAGAGCGTAAGGAAGAAGCCGTGAGTACGCCTTGCTGGTAGAAGAACACGCGCTCAAGTTTATGGCCGCGCTCTAATAACGAGCGTGCAAACTCAATAGCCGATAAGGCTTGGCTTTGTTGATGAGGGCCACAGCGGACCACTAAACAATAGGTAAGTTGCGTCATAGTTAGCAAAAGAATAATTACCAGGTTGGTAGGAAAAAGTAAGCAAAAAAAAGCCCCACTAACATGTACGTTAGCAGGGCCTTTAATAATATTAAATATTAATCGTCGCTGCCAGTGAAGGCGCCAACAAGATGTAAAAGAGACAAAAACAAGTTATAGATGTTCAAGTACAAGCTTACAGTCATCATTACATAGTTGGTTTCACCACCGTGAACCATACGGCTTGTGTCATACAAGATAAAACCAGACATCAAGATAACAACAACAGCAGAGATCGCTAGTTGTAGGCCAGGAACCTGGAAGAACATACCGGCAATGGCAGCGATAACTACTACAATCAAACCAACGGTCAACATGCCACCAAGCATGCTGAAGTCACGACGACTTGCAATTGCGTAGGCAGATAAACCTAGGAAGGTGATACCGGTCATAGCAAGAGCAGTGGCAACAATTTGGCCACCGTTAGCCATACCTAGATACATGTTAACGATAGGCCCGATGCTGTAACCCATGAATCCTGTAAATAGGAATACTAGAGGTAGGGACCATACTGAATTCTGTGCACGACCCAAGATAAATAGTAGGGCGAACATGCCAACAATACCTAGAAGGCCCATAGGCGCAGCGTTGGTCGCGATGGCTACAACAGCCATAACCGCACTAAAAATTAGGGTCATGGAAAGTAGGGCGTAGGTGTTACGCATTAATTTGTTAGTTGCTAATTCCGATTCACGTGCATTAGATGCATATTGAACTTGGTCTTGCATGCTTAAAAATCCTCATAATTTTCAAAGATGTACCTTGCTATGAATGCTGACTTATTCAGCGCTTTGATAATATCAGCTGGTACATTAGTCTTTATAGTGGTTTCTTGTGGTTTTTTCAAGTGTTTATATTAGATACTGCTGTAATGAGATAGTGTTTGGTCATTGGATTAGGCTGCTAGAAAGGCTATAATGTGGCCTCGCTTTTATTTATAGCTAGCAACTATATTAGTCTTTTTATGGCGGTTTATTGTCCATGCAGTTAACACAAGCAAAATTTAACATCGGTCAGGTTGTACAGCACAAGCATTATGGCTTTCGCGGCGTTATCTTTGACGTGGATTTTGAATACTCTCTTGATGAGAAATGGTATCAAGATGCCTGCAAAGCGATGCAAAGCATAGGGCAACCGGCAATCAATAAAAAGCAGCCTTTCTATCACATACTTACCGACGGTAGTGAGCATGAGTCCTATGTTTCTGAACAGAACCTAGAGCTTGCTGATGCTAATCAGCCTGTACTTCACGACGCCATTGATCAATGGTTTACGGTCGGTTTTGGCGGCCAATATAAGCCGCGTTTTAGTATTAACTAAATTCTGAGGGCTTCCCCTCAAATCCAACTATTATTGCAAGGAACTACTATGTCCATGGCCCCTGAATACCAAGTTGCCGACATTTCCTTGGCCGACTTTGGCCGCAAGGAACTTAACATTGCCGAATTTGAAATGCCTGGTTTGATGGCATCTCGTGAAAAGTACGGTACTAGCCAGCCATTAGCTGGCATCAAGATCATGGGCTCTTTGCACATGACGATACAAACAGCTGTACTCATTGAAACTTTGGTTGCCCTTGGCGCTGACGTTCGCTGGTGTTCTTGCAACATCTTCTCTACTCAAGATCATGCCGCAGCAGCTATTGCCGCTTCTGGTGTACCAGTGTTCGCTTGGAAAGGTGAAACTCTGGAAGAATACTGGGATTGCACCTACCGCGCACTAACATGGCCTGATGGGTCTGGCCCGGAGCAAATCGTTGATGACGGTGGCGACGCTACCTTGTTGATCCATTTGGGTGCCAAAGCAGAAATAGATGCTAGCGTTATTGAAGGCGAAGCCGGCAGCAAAGAAGAGCAGGTAATCTTTGACCTAATCAAGCGTGTGCTTAAAGAGCGCCCTGGTCACTGGACAGCCATGGCATCCAAGATTGTTGGTGTGTCTGAAGAAACCACTACGGGTGTACACCGTTTGATTCAAATGGCAGAAAAGGGCGAGCTTAAGTTCCAAGCTATCAACGTCAACGATTCTGTCACTAAGTCTAAGTTCGACAACGTGTACGGCTGCCGTCACTCTCTAACGGACGGTATCAAGCGTGCTATGGACGTATTGCTATCCGGCAAGGTTGCCATGGTATGTGGCTACGGTGACGTAGGTAAGGGTTCTGCAGAGGCCTTGGCCAACGAACGTGCTCGTGTAATGGTTTCTGAAGTGGATCCTATCTGTGCACTACAAGCTTGCATGAGCGGTTACCAGGTAACCACCGTTGAGCAGGCGCTACCTGTGGCGGATCTATTTGTTACCACTACGGGTAACAAAGATATCATTACCGCAGAACAAATGAGCCGTATGAAAGATCAGGCTATCGTTTGTAACATCGGTCACTTTGACAACGAACTACAAATGGCAGAGCTAGAAGCTTTGCCTGGTGTTGTAAAGGAAGAAATCAAAGACTTTAACTGTCCAGTGCATCGTTATACTTTTGCTAACGGTAACAGCATCTACATTCTTGCTGAAGGTCGCTTGATCAACCTAGGTTGCGCAACAGGCCACCCAAGCTTTGTAATGTCCAACAGCTTCACCAACCAGACTATCGCGCAAATTGATATTGCCGAAAATAAGGATCGTGAAGTAGGGGTGTACCGCCTGGCTAAAGAGCTAGACGAAGAAGTAGCACGTTTGCACCTAGCCAAGCTTGGCGCCGAGCTTACTACCCTTAGCCAAGAGCAGGCCGACTACATTGGTGTGCCAGTGGATGGCCCATATAAGCCAGAGCACTATCGCTATTAAGGCGTAATAACTCGTCATAATAAGAGCCTTGCTAAAGCATACTTAGCAGGGCTTTTTTGTGCCTGAAATACCAGATATTTAGCCTGCAAATACCCTGTTTAACTGATTTTCATCAATTTTCTTGGTAGAATGTATCCAGATTTCAAGCTTATTAACTTATATTAGGTATTTAACCATGTCCGCAATTGATACTTACACAATCGCACCTTTATCTGCCAGCCTAGCCGTAGTTGTTGGTTGCATAGTCATTACACTAGTTGGCATCAAGATGCTTAAAGGCTACATGGCTGAAGACGCAGCTAAAGCTGAAATCAACGACAAGTAAGCCAAATTAGCTAGCAATAGCTAAGACGTACAAGCCAGCTCTTATTGCTGGCTTTTTTGTGTCTGAGTTTTGTCAGGCTTTATTTAACATAAGACGTACGTAGCTAGAAAGGCGGAAAGCGCTGGCTAACTAAAGTTGATACGCTTTAATAACTGCTTAACCTGAGTTTGCTGGCCGGAGTGTAGCTGATGAAAGTTTAGCTGAAACTCTGCGTCAGCATCATCGATGCAATAAAAGTAACTAACTGGCACATCTAAAACCTTAGCTAGTTTAGACAAGGTGTCAAAGTCAGGAACATGCTTAGCGCGTTCATATTGATTCATCCGTGCGCTTGAAGAAGCCTCATCAATGCCAGCGGCAATACCAAGTTTGCGTTGTGATAAACCTGAGCGTATACGAGCTTGTTTTAAGCGTAGCGCAACTGGACAAGTAGAATTGGCGTGAGGAGATTGCACAGAATTAATTCCTGAAGGGTGTAGGGTTTATTATAAACCGTAGGCCCCTGTTCTGGCTATATCCAACTTCGCATAATGTATATTATGTTAAATAGAGTACCAATTGATAAAATTGTAATGCTCTATACTTTAGGTGGGAAATCAACAAGTTAGAAAAGGATGCCTACCCATGAGAAAACTTCATGTCAATAAATTTCAATATGTGCGTTTACTAGAGGCCGATAAAGTTGCCAGCCTGCTTTATGTCCACAAATCAACCGTCTATCGCTGGATCAACACCCCCGAGCAAATGCCAAAGGCTTACAGGGAGCTACTAGAACACAAGGCTCTGGGCGTTATTCACCACACCGGCTACGAGCACTTTATTATTAATGACCGGAACGAGTTTAGTGGTCCAAACGGCTTTTCGGTAAGCCCTGAACAACTAGAGGGTTTCATATGGTCTATGTCATTATTTTATGCATATCGGACTAGATATAACGAATTGCAGGACAATCTGGAAAAAACGCTAAAAGCGCTCGAAAGCGCTAATTATGAATTAGAAAAGCTAAGGCAACCTTGCCAAGTTATCCCATTATTTGGCCCTCGTAGCGTTTAGCGCTTACTTCTTGCCCCTACAATAACTAATACGGCAATCAAGCCAATGCCCAGCATAAAGACCTTGTCACCAATGGTCACGTGCACAGGTACTGGGGAGTCTGATTCGCCACCTACTATCAGCTCGACTTGTTCGGGTACTACCCCGCTTAATAGACTCATAACCCCGCCCTAATTCGCTTGATTTGATTCATTCCCCAGACACTGCTCACCATGCCCAGCACTACCTGCATATATTGATCTGGTATGACCGACATGCTTAAAAAATAGGCCTCTACCCGTTCGGGTGATACCCAAAGCACGACAAACGGCAACAACGCAATAATGAGCGTTACTTGTTGAGAAACGCTGTTAACTGTTACTTCTTGCACAGCTTTTGTTTGTTTTCTCTTGTCTTTTCTGCCTTGTACGAAATCACCTACAAGGCTTGTTAGTATTGCTGGCCACACGGTGTTCTCCTAGGGTGATAAGTCGGTTGGGTGCAGTATCTTTTGCAACCATGTGCGGTTGTCTTCGTATACTGCTGTCGGGTTGACGTTGGGCACCCAGCGTTCGGTGAGTGTTGGTACGTCTGGGTCGTTGGGCACGATGATTTGCTCTGGTGCTAGTGGCACCCACTGACCGCCCGTTGGCTTTGTTTCCGGTGCTATTAGGTTACGAAACCATGACTCACTACCAACTCGGTGCTGATACCCGTGTTCAGTTTTGTCATAGCTGCGGGTTGCGCTGGTTATTGCGTTTGCCGGTGCCTGGCTAATGGCTCTGGCGGTGCTGGCCAGCTTGGCACGCTGGGTGTACAAGTAGTATGCGGCGCCTGCCGCGCCTAAACCAAGAAGCACTATGGTAGTGGCTTGCTTAGCGGCGTTTTCAGTAGCTCCGGTAGCGAAAATTAGTAACGCCCTGCCCATTCGATGCCCTCCCTTATTTGGCTTTCGGTTAGATAATTACCGCCGTTTTCGTGCTTAGCCATGACTTTAATTAGGTCAAGCATATGGTCATTGACGTTAATCGGTTGATCCGTTGCCACGCGCAAATATTCGGCTACGTGTTTAACATATGCATTGGTTGGATTGTTGTCGGCTGGTGGTGCCCAGCGATATATTATTTGCTTCACTGTTTCTAGGTTGTGTAATCGCTGGTAGTTACGCAGCACCTTCACCATCGCACGAATTCCATAGCGTACATCTCTAAAAATCAAATAACCGCCGTCTTGACCGGTCATACCGTTCCAGTTGTCACCAGGGCGAATGTTTCCAGGGTTGTTTTGACGTATGCCTCGTGGCAATCCGATTATTGTATCCCTAACGGTTTGCTTAACTACTTCATATGTCGCATCTAAAACGGTAACCGAATCGCTAATCACTTCGAAATTATTATGCTCGTTCAGATTTCCATCATCTGGCATTAAAGGTTTAGCAGTCGGAACCCTCAAACTGGTTAAGGTTGCTCTAGTTTGGCTAGAAATCAATAAACCGGCTGACCCAGCCAATAGTATTAACGCCATCACTTTGCTAGCCATTATTAAAACCCCTTTGGTCCGAAGTTTTTTACAGCCCATACGTATAGACTTGTTAATGGCCATTTTACCTCCGTTAACATGTCTTGAAATATCCATGTTACTTGGGTTTGTGTCATGCAGTGCTGGCCTCGGTATTGGCATAATATGTCGTGCACTAGACTGGCGTGGTATGTCCATGCTTTGCCGTGCCTTAGCACACCGTCCGGCGTGCCAAATGTAAATAACCCTGTAAAAGTGCGCTTAGGGCTGCATCCGTCCCATGCGTAGCCTGCCTTTATCAAAATTTCGCCATCGTCTATCACCAACCAATTGGAATTGAATTCAATTCCCTTAAATGCTTGGTTTTTATAGCAATAATCATTATCTAATCTGTACTTCCATGCTTTCATGGGTCACCAAATTCAACTATATATTGCTGTTTTGCTACTTCGCTTGTCTGCTGCCGAAGCACAGAAAACCAATCATTTAGTGCCAAGTTTCTTTGATCCATCTCTGACTCAATTTTAGAAACTCTACCGTCAATTACTTTTATATCTGAGTCTGCTAGCTGCAATGTAGTGTCCAGTTTGTGTACTGATTCATTTAAGTCACTAAGCGTTACCCAAAGCATACTTACAAGCGCCATTAATGCGGTGCCAATAGCACCTTGCACAATAGCTGACAAGCTCAGCTGTACATTTGCGGATTGTGAGTTATTCAAGCACTAACCTCCCCCATAATTCGCTCTATTTCCTTCAGGCGCTCAATTTCTGTCAATTCAATATGTTTTGTTTTTTTTGCATTTTCGATACTTTCAGCCACTGCTGTACCACGGGTTTGAATATCTTCGATTACCTTCGAACGGCCTTTGGCTTGGAATGGTAGTTTAATTTCGCCAGCTTCCAGTCTTTCTAGAAATTGTTGCGCGATCTCACTAAAGTCGCTGGTAGACATCCGCACATCGGACAAGCTCCTTGCGTTATTTAATTTGGATATAAGCGAACAAAAGCCGAATAATACAAGCTGTGTAGCATCGCTAGTTGTGCCAAGTAAAGCTTGTTGATCGCCTGCGTTGGCGGCAATTTCAGCACGTAAGCTTTTCAAATATTCAAGCTTTTTCGTTGCTCTATCCCGGGCAATAGCTTCTTGCTCTAATTCATCTAAACTAGTCATATGTACCTTCTAGCTGTATGCCAAAGCATCGGCCACGACGGGCCTAACTTCAGTTCGCGTTAATGGATGAACATAATATTCAGTGTTCCCCGAGGTTCTGATTATCGTTTTCATCGTTGGCGAGTATCCCTTTTGCCGATTTAAGTCTATGTTCCAATTAGTGGTTATCCTATAACCACAATCCCCTCGCAAATAAAGACCTGAATAACTGGTACTGTGATCACCTTCAAAACGTAAAGGGCTACCATCAACGCTTCTTCGCTTGCGGTATAAGCCATGATATACATGAGTAACAGATTGTTTACGTTTCTCAATATAGCGTTTAATTTCCATAAACCTTCCTTCACCGCTCCAAACAGCACCATTACCCTCAAGTTCTAAAAGGAATTTTGAGCCGGTAATTGTCACCGTTGATACTCCTTTTTTGGGGAATACCCACCATAATGGATAAAAAATATCGGATGAACCTGGCAAATAAATATTTTGTTCATAGTAGTGGCCGTTTGAAATTGATGTAAGTCGGTTGATTTCTTGTGTAACTGAGTTGCTTACAGCGTGAAACTCTGCGAATGCTTTGGATAATTGCAATTCTGTACCGGATGCTAATTCTTCGATTTCAGTGAATGATGCAGCCACCTGGCTTTCTAGTTGCTTACCCTTATTGAACGCATCATCGACGGCTTGGCGAAGCTCCGAGTTTTCATTGCCTATGGTTTCTACGATGTTCTGTAATTCATTAGTCTTGGCTTTTAGCTCGGCTAAGGCCTTAGGTTGTTTATAATGAATTATTGAAAAGTCGGTCATTCTACTAGCTCCACTATTGATAGCTGTGCTGATACGCTCCCATGCTCGTTATACGCCCAAATTTCACCACTTAAATCTAACGTCAATGTGCCTATTTGCCCATCACCACCGTATATTCGCATTCCACGCCCAGCGGAAACTCCTGCGCTACCAACTCGACAAAGTACAAGTTCACTTGCGTCTATTTGAATTATTAGCTTCTGTCGATCGTTAGCTGCCACTAACCGTTTTCTGGACAATGGAGGAATGGTTAAATCTGCATGGTCATTAAGTTCTTTCGCCGGCATTGTTATTAGTTTTGTTCCTGCGGCTAGATCAACAGGTTCTTTGATTGATACCCCACCTACAACTGAAACTTCTTTCCCGTGTCCGGCTGGAATAAAGTCACCTAATCCGGCACGAATAGAAACGGTTTGTACAGCCTCGGAACGGCTAACTATTGTTAAGTGTTCGTACGGTGAAACTTTGATCTTGTCCCGTTCTTGCAAGTCATATGTTTGACCTGCTGGTTGAACAGTTACTTGTACTTTGCCGCTTTCGATGTATAAATATTCGCCGACAATAGGCAAATCTAACTGCTCGTTTGGCTGCATTGTAAAATTAGGCACTTTTAAACGCTCCTTTCAGCGCGAATGCTCCGGCGACTAGCGCTAGACCGATTCCCACAGGTTTAAATATCTTAACGACGCTTTCTGCAACAATACTCTGACCGTTGGTACTGGCGCTTTTTGCCATTCTTTCGACTGACTGGACTGCCGCACTGGTGTTGGAGCTTAAACTATCAATGCTTTGCTGATTGAAACCGGCTTGCTGTCTGCTTAGCTCGCTTAACATGTCTAGCGCATTAGTAGAATTATCATTTACGCTGTCTATTGCGTGTTGACTAAGCGCTGAATTTTCGCCAATGGCCATGAATGCGCCATCGCCTACCAAATCCATTGCATACCGGGCGTTGTTTTCAACGGTATCTAGCGCCGCTTCATTGCCAAGCAACAAAGTATTAGCCATCGTATTGCCACTAGCTTCTACAACATCCATAGCATAACGTGCGGTGTCTTGAGTATCTGCCACCGTGTCAGCCATGGCACCAATTGCTGTATTAGCGGTGTCTTCCGCCATGTTTATAGAACGCTGCGCCGTGTATTGGGCATCTTGCCCCGTTTCTAGCATGGCATCTAATGCGGATTCTGTAATATCTGCGTTATACGCTAGTGCCTCAAAAGCTACTTCTCGGCCGGCTTCAACAGCGCCATGGTCGGTTGTGGTAACCGTGTTACCGTCGCCAACAACGGCAACGCCTTGAATATCTTCTATTTGGGTATTCTGTACGTTGTTTGTTGTGTTGTTGACGTTGGTAGTTGAACTAGTTGAACGACCGCCCATGATTAAATCTCGTTAATGTCTGTTGTAAAAATGGTGTATCCGCGGGTATCAATCCCACCAGTTATCACCTTTAGCCCTGCGCTTTGGACTATTCGTTTAATAACCCTTGGCCGCGCCGCATGCCAGCGGATTTGCTGGCATGCGGCTTGTTTGGCTAGCTTTACCAGCTCTGGTATTGCATTACCTAAGTTTTTTCCAGCTACGCAGCAAACAACGAATTCGTTATCAATGACTTCTGTCACCGCAAGCATATCGCCATTGATAGCGTAAATTTTTAGCAAACCAGCCCGAACATCTTGTTCTATTATCCGGTCATCGCCAGCCATGGCAGGTGCTAGAACACGCGCAACGGCTGGTGACCAGCTAACGCGCTTTACTTTTTTTTAAGCAGTAAGAACCCAAATACTAGGCCCAAAACGATAACGCCCCACATAACATAATTTGGTTTGTTGACGTTAATGCCGCCATTTGAAAAAAAAGTACCGCCCATTTGGGCAGGGCCACTAGTCGCTGGCCCCGCACCGCCACCGGTGAGCGATTCGGCAACCTTACCTAGGCTGCCTATGCTTACTGGATCGACAGGCATCATTTAAGAGCCACCCAAATCGCCGCTAGAGCTAAAACACCACCACCCGCGTACATTATGGTCTTATGATCAAATCTACCGCCTTGGGTATCGCTTGAATTCAAGTTCCGGCCCTCATTGTCCTGGTACGCTGCGCTTTGCTTTCCATACTGCAAACCAGCGTCTTTACGTTCTTGATTCAAGTATCCAGCGGCTTTAATGCTCAATACTTCATTACTAAAGTTAGTAAGACCAGATAAGAACGACTTAACCGGATTTGATTCGGGGCTTAGCGCCCCTTCTGATACGGCCCATGTGTCAGCCATAATTCACCCCCTACGCTGCAACAGGTACAGGCAAAAATTTAACAGCTTCCATCAGCACGCGGACATTTTCAGCGGTGCCCATGGTGAGCTTCATATTCAATTCGCTGCGGGTTAACTGTGCTTTGTAAACATCCAATGCGATAAAGCCACGCTGTACAAAGTCCATGTGATAAATGCCTGCTTGCGGCTTCATATCTTCACGTTTAAGCATGAAGGTATTGACCGTGTCCGTTAGATCCCAACTTTCTGAACCATCACGGTTTAGCACCACGCGCTTGATGTCGCCTTTCAAGTGTAAGCGCTTGTACGCTAGGTCACGTTGCAAATTCTGGAAATCAAATTCACCAGCCACGTTATTAATAACGGTTTGGCTTTTGATAATTGGCACCATTTCACGGGTACGCTGCGTTGCGGTTGCGGTTGCATGACCTTCAAACCATGGTTGTACTTGGCTGGTTGAACTGGCTAGCTGAATGGACACGTTTACCGTGTCAGTAGCCAATGTCACCAGTCCGGAATAAAACTGGCCTAGCTCGGTACGACCTTCACGATTGCCTAGGGGAATAATGTAAGTATGAACACCATCAACAGCACCGTAATTGCGGCCTTTGTAGGCTTCTAACATTTTGGCGTCTTCGCCAGTCAGTTCAACAATGTCACCCAACGAGTGAACTCCACCAAGGTTAATAGAGATTTTCTCTACTCGCTCAGGTGGAACATTGGACTGAAACATCAGTTCTTGATAAGTGGGGCCATTCGCCAAACGAATTTGGGTCTTTTGGCCGTAATGTGGCTGGATAGAAGGCAGTTTGATATAGGATAAACGAGACATGGTTACCCCCTACGCCGCAACGTCTTTAAGTAGTTTTACACCAGACTTTCGTAGAGCATAAAAAAAGATAGCAACGACGATGGCTGCTACTACTGTAGATACAACAATTTTATAATCAATGTTGCGTTCGATTTTTTGTACTGGGCTTGGCATTTTCAGCGACTCCAAAAGGTAATTAGTAATTCGTTCTTTGACGATGCTAATTAGCCTATCCCTTAAAACCCCGTTTTTGTAAACCCCCTAGATTACATTTTTATCAATTGGAGATAGACAAAAAAGCGCTACCCCAATTAATTATTAGGGTCTGCGGCTTTGTAAGCTTTCTGAATAATATAATTAGCCCTTCACAATGCCGATTTTTCTATATTCAGGGGCCGTGCCAGCGACTTTAAGCCAAAAATGTAGGGGTTTAAGGGTGGCTACTTCGGCCTCAGTCAGTGAACAAAGGCCAGCCATACGTTTAATATCGGCCCCCTCTTGCACTCCAACCCACTTAATCGGGCATTGGGTATAGGCGGTTTTAGCAATCTCTGTGCCGCGCTGTGTCGTTGCGTGAAGCCGTGCACCGTATTTACGACCACGCCTTAAAACCTCCCCAAAATTTCTAGTCGCTTTACTTACTGTATCCGTTACCGTAGCCAGTTCTTCGATAATCACATAAGTGTTACAACGGCCATCTAAAGCGGCCCACACCAACTGGCACCACCATTCAAAGTTTTCTATCGTTGCGTCACCTGTAAAAGCCAGCCTAAACCCCCGCCTCGAACGCAAACCCGCAATTAAAGCAGCTTTATACCTGGCTTTGTCTGTAAACCGGAATGCCTTGTGGTCTTCGTCGGGGTCCCAAAGCACCACCCTTGCGCCAGCTTTGGGTATTTGCTTGTTTTGCTTCAGTGCTTGGCTTTTGCCGCCACCCGAACACGCTAAATACAGGGTGTTGACGTTTTTCCATTTTGTATCTTGGAATCTAGCCATCTGCGCGATCATCCGCAATTGATTGATCATCATTCGCGGCCTCTGCGAGTTTTGCCGCCTTGATTTGCATGTAAGAGCCGTACCCGATACCAGCAAAGAACAAAACGGCCTTTATTTCTGGCTGAATAGCGGCCAGCCATAGCGGCATAGCCCCGCCATACTTGGCAAACACAGGCGCTAGTTTTTCCACGGCTATCAATCGGGTTTCGTCATCATATTCCAACATCGGGTAAGCCATGCATATAGCGGATTCTAGCAAGCCAACAGCAACACTGGCCGTCGCTTCGGCTTCTGGTGTCACTTCGGCACTCTCTATAGAATCCGTGGTTTGCGTTGCTTCCGTTGGGGTATCACTGTCTGGCGACACTTCATCAACCGACTCTATCGCCTCAATGTCGTTTATAATTTGCTCTAAACCATTATCGTCGTTGGCTTCTTGGATTTCTGTAGTCATATTATTAAGCTCTTGCTAGGGCTAGTAAACCCCCTGCCATTGCGAGCAAGCCCACTACAATTGCGGCTTTGCCTTTTTTGGCTGGGGGGGTTTGTAGGGGTTTAGAAACGGGGTTTACTACCGGCTCATTAGGGTTAAAATCCCCCGTTTCTTGAGCAATAAACGGGGTTTGTTCTGGCTGCACAACAGGAGCGACAACCGCGCTAGCAATGGGTTCAAAGCCTGCCAAGCGTTGTTGAGTGTCCGCGTCGTTGTGTTGTTCCATTTTTTTACAATGTGAACAATAAGCAAAATACATCAATTTCGCGCCAATGCCGCGTCCTGCTTTGCGTTGACGTACATCAGCCATGCTATTACATTGCTCGCATTTAATTTGTCCTAACAGCGGTGATTTAGCCATGGTCTTTATCTCCAGTGCGCTCTAGCTCGCGGCTTAGCAGCTCGTTAATAACTTCGTTTTTAGCGTGCACGCTTTCAAAAATCAGATTAAGCGTGTCACCTAAAGCGGCTAGCTTGCTAGGATTTGCAAACAACATCATCGGGTTTGATACCTTGATGGCATTTGCTGAAATCATAGCGGCCTCGGCTAGTGCTTCGGCTTGTTCGTTGCGTTGTATCAACTCTTGATTGTTCATGTTGTAAGTTCTCCTTCCCATCCTAAATAGTCCAATTCTGCTGCGGTTTAATTGCCACATTCATAGCGGCATATTCATTGTATTGGTTAACAGAAAAAACGCTTTTTGTTGACTCTATGCAATTGGTGTATATATCAAAAGCATTACCCAACCATTGCCCGTATTTAAATGTTTTTCGGCGGCGCTTCAGTTCTGAATACCACAAACTATCCGGCTTGTTATCGGGGTTAGAATCCCATTTAAAGTCCTTTGCAATTTCGGGTAACCAGTCACCCTCAGAGTTACGATTCCCATGCACCGCCCATTGCAAAAAAGCATTAAATTTGTCTTGGCCTTTGATTAATAACTGGTACTTGCCAGCAATGGCCGGTAATTCATTAAGCTTTGCCCTAACCGCCTGTAGTTTTTCGCCGACACTTTTTCGGCGGTTTTTTAGAGCAATGGTTTTGTCCTGTTTTTGGGCTTCTTTTATTTCGTCTAATTCAGTGTTTAGAGCTTTGCGCTCTTTAAAATCATTGCCGTATTTGTGGCTAAAATAATCGTGTACATCTCGAATCAAATACCCCATCGAATCTAGGGAAAAACGACCGAAAATTTCCCACTCGGGGGCCCGCGCATCTTCACTAATGGCATATCGATTGCCGTATATTTCGCCCTGATCGCTGGCACCGCTTGCCTTGGTCATGTAACCCGCCGCTTTTGCCATGTAGGCTCCAGCGACTTGTGGGTCTCTAATCTTTTCTAGGTTGGCAAAACCTTGCCCCCAAATTCCCTCTAATCGCGCCGCCCATGCTTTGAAAATCACACCCTCTTTCCCATAGTCCACCCGCCAATCCATTAACACATGGACATGCGGATTGTCTTTACCTGTTTTTGTGTTTTTGGGGTTTTCAGCTACCCAACAATATTTTATTGACTCGTTGACAGCCGTTATTTCAAAATTGTCATTAGTCCGCGCCACCAGGTTACTTGCCGGCATGTTTAATGTGCCCAACGGGGTTTTTGCAGTCCAACCGCGTTGATACATTTTTTGTGCCGCATCAAAGAACCGGCTCACCTCTTTTTGCAATGTCGTGTCTGTATAACCTACCCCGTCATGCTCAAATGTTTGGACCGGCTCATAAGCTGGAATCTTTTTCCATTGCCAAGCTAATTTTGTGCAAACCCCGTCCGCCCTAATCGTTTCACGACCTAACTTTTTGTTAGCCCGAGAAACAACGCCACCTGCAAAAACGGTCTGATTACCCATAGTTAAAAATAATTTCGATTTGGATTTGTTAACCAATTTAATGCTTGTAGATGGGCCAACCGAAACGCGGCGCTCAAGTCTAGATCGCGCCTCTGCGTCAAAGGTTAGAGTTAAAAATGTTGAATAGCCGTTGTGCTTTTCTGCCATGTAGTGACAGGAGTCTGCTATAGCGACCGCACCGCGCATAGATAGTGATTTTGTGGCGCGAATATCGTCTTGTGGTGGTGGCTTCTTGTGTGGCTGCTCGACTTGCGTCCGAATACGAAATTCGCCCGACCATTCCCGCCGTGTAATCACAGCAAAGCGGCCGGCGCCGTTTTCCCTTTGGCGGTTTTCAAGTGGTACGGCTTTGCCGTTTATGGCCCAATCAGCCAAATTACACTTGGTGCCTTCAATCTCTATAGCCGACAACCTGTCTTGGTGTAAATCGTAGTTAATACAACGAACGAACTGGGGCCTTATTTCACCGCTTTCTGTGTCTAGTTCACTGAACTTGTCAGATAAAACAGGGGCTAGGCCACGCCTAACCTTAGCCTGCATTTGGCACTTGAATTCAAAGTTGAGTTTTCCGTTTTGGGCCTTTAATTCCTGTGTCGGACATTTGGTCGCCTTGACTAGCCTATGGCTACTCGCTGCGCTCGCAGCCGCTTGGCGCTCGCTTTCGCTCGCTTGAAAGTCGGCCAAATTCAAGGCCGCATCAAGAGTTAAACTATCAGACACAAAAAAACGGGCTTGCTGATTGGCCCGCTGCACTTGTTCATTTATAGACTCAAATGTCATTATTCACACCACCCCCAACACAGGAAAATCCACAACATACGCATGCAAGCCAGAAACGCCGATAGTTGCTATAAAAATCAATGTTTGGCCTGCAGCACTCATTAGAATGCCTCGACGAAATCGGTGATTAGCTTCAAACGGGCTTCGCCGCGCGACTTTAAGCGCTGGGCTGATAAGTGCAGGGCTTTGCGTGCTTCTAGCGGAAGCGCTACCCACGAATATGACATAACGGCATCCAAGGACAGGCCAGAGCCGCGTATGATTTGAACGCGGGCGTCATGGCCTAGGCAGTCCCACGCGCACACTTGGGCTGTTGGTATGCCGTAAGTCATGGATACCATGCTTTGCATATGCTCTATAGCTTCCTGCTGGACTTGAACGTTCATATATCCCCCTTGCTATAAGCAATCATAGCGTTACCCAGCTCTACGCAGAGGCTTGGGGGCAACCAAGAAAACTCAAGGTGAGCCAAGGCAAAGGCCAAGTCGTCGGCGGTGTCACTGTCGGCGGCGCCACATATGATGTATTGAGAATTGCGGATGCTATCCACGCGAAGTGAATATAGTTTCTTGTCCCACAACGGGTAGGCGTCACCGTCCAACAGGGCCATACTTTCGGGGTCCCACTGGCGGTTGAATTTGGCTTTGATCATTGAATCTGTCATGACTTCTTCTCCTCAATAAATGAATCCTTGAATGCAGGGGCGACAACTTAGTTTTGATAACTAACTGCCCCTCTAAGGAGAAACGCCCCATGGTTGGGGGCTTGGTGCTTTCCACGGCACCAGTGACGCTGTTCGGTGAAAGGTTGCGAAGACTTCCTAAAGGCTGCGTCATGAACCCAATCATACGGAAGCATGGTTTCAAATGGAAGCATTGTTCCATGTAGACATGTGCACATACATGAGCTAATCTAATCCATGCGAAGACATTAAAAATCCTAAAGGTGCTACCTATGAACAAGTCCACCGAGTACATCGATCGCCTGAAAGTCACGTATAACGGGGCTTCTGACTATAAAGTTGCGCAATTATTAGACGTCAGCCATACAGTGGTTCGCTACTGGAGAAACGGCAGATCATCGATGGGAGTCAAAGCAGCAGTTAAATGCGCCGAACTTCTTGGAATTGACCCTAAAACCATAGTTCTAGAGGTACATCAAGAGCGTTCCAAATCACCGGAAGAAAAGGAGTTTTGGAGCAGTTTGATTGCGGCTTAATCGCCTAAAATTTGTCGCATTGCGCGACAATCGAACCAAACCAAAATAATCTAAAAGCCCCGCCCCGCCTAGCTTTCGGGGCTTTTTTTGGTTTGAATTATGTATATTATGTTAAATAGAGTATTTAAAATCAAAGCCACCAATGTCTGCGCTGTCTACATAACAGGCTTTTGCGTCTATAATACGCCTTCTAATACGTGCGTGCGCAATTTTATGCACACAGCGCACACTTACATTACACACAACTACTTTGCTAGATTATGAACACAAACAACCTACAAAATGCATTTTTCCAATTACGTAACAACCGCCTGTTTGAATGGTTTGTTGTTAGCATCATCTTAGTCTCAGCTTTGGTGATCGGTGCTAAGACCTACTCCTTACCTGAACAGCTGCTTAGCTGGATTGGTTTTTTAGATGTGGCTATCACTGTCTTCTTCTTAGTTGAGATATTGGTACGTTTTGTTGGTGACCCAAATAAGCTCCGCTTCTTTTCTAATGCTTGGAATGTGTTTGATACTGTCATCGTCGTGATAAGTTTGATTCCTATTCAAGATAGCGAAATGGCTTTGGTTGGGCGTTTAATTAGAATCTTCCGCGTTCTACGTATGGTGTCGATCGTACCAGAGTTGCGCTTGCTGCTTAACTCACTGTTAAAAGCATTACCTCAATTAGGCTACGTTATCCTGCTTATGTTTATCATCTTCTATATTTATGCAGCTGTTGGCTCTACTTTCTTTTCAGAGATTAACCCTGATCTATGGCGTGATATTTCCATCTCCTTATTAACCCTGTTCCGGGTCATGACCTTTGAGGACTGGACAGATGTGATGTACGAAGTGATGGCTGTATATGGCTTTGGCTGGATTTACTTCTTGAGCTTTATCTTCTTAACTACTTTTGCCTTTTTGAATATGGTCATAGGTATTGTGGTCAATGTTATGGAAGATGAACATCAGAAAGAAAATCAGGCTAATGGCGAGCCTACATTACAAGAGCTACAGCAGGAATTACGCGAAATCAAGGCTCTGCTATCTACAAATCAAAAATAGATATAATTGTCAGGCAATAAAAAAGGCTGCGTCGGCAGCCTTTTTAATGCATGTAGAAAAACTTATTCTACAGGTAATATCACGTTGATCTGACCTGTACCGGAGCTACCAAAATAGGGTGTAACCACTTCAGCCTTGCCTGTGTACTTGTCCCACCCTAGAGCGCCAAGCAACATGGCGGTGTCATGCATAAAGCCTTCACCATGACACTTTTCAGCATATTCAGGTAGCATTTCAGTGAACTTGGCCCAATCCCCTGCTTCCCACATTCTAACCACTTCATGGTCAATTTCTTCTAGAAATGGGGACCATACCTTGTGTAAGTATTCGTCAGATACGCCGTTTTGCGCAAAGCGGTGAGACAAGGAGCCAGAAGCAAATATGGCAACGGTACCGTCATACTCTTCTTCAATCGCCTTACGTAAAGCAGCGCCTAGCTTGGCGCTGTCTGATAGGTCATGAACCTGACACATAGCGGACACAGAAATCACCTTAAATTGACGATCTGTGTTCATATAGCGCATTGGTACCAACGTACCGTATTCCATGGCCAAGGTAGTCTGGTCGTGAGCGCGGGTAAATACCCCTGCTTCGCTAGCCGCGTTAGCTAAGATGTGACCTAATTCTGGGTTGCCATCATATTCGTAAGGCATGTTCTTGATGAAATGTGGCAACTCATTAGAAGTATAAATGCCTTCAAACTTTTCATTACAGTTGATGTGGTAACCAGAGTTAACCAACCAGTGGGTATCAAACACAACAATGGTGTCGACACCTAGTTCACGGCAGCGCTTACCAATTTCGAGATGACCATTAATGGCCGCATCACGACAACCTTTATGTGGACCGTCCATTTCTGACAGATACATGGATGGTACGTGTGTGATTTTAGCAGCAAGTGCAAGCTTTCCCATTCTATTCTCCTGCAACAAACAAGTGGTTGCGTAAGTTTGAACTGACATTAGTTAACATGTAAACTAGTTTACGGGAATTAATTTGCATTCGTCAACCGATATTTTTTGATTCCAAACAATCTTTGCCCCACAATGGGACTCTTTTTTATACAGCGTACAATATATGTCAACTGTCACCCTACGCCACTGGTTATTATTTGCCACACTTACCATCCTTTGGGGTACCTCGTTTCTAAATATTGCAATCAGCCTACGCTCTTTTACGCCTGAGGAAATTGTTGCCTGGCGATTAGTCTTTGCAGCGGCTGTGTTACTGGTCTTTATGTATATACGCGGCAGGCGTTTGCCCTTTAATATAAAGGACTGGGCAAAGTTCTCTATGTTTGCCGCAATAGGCAATCTATTACCTTATTGGCTTATTACCAATGGCCAACAAACAGTTACCTCAGGTATGGCCGGACTATTGATGGCGGTTATGCCCCTAGGCACCATGATTCTGGCCCATTGGTTCATTGCCGGTGAAAATTTAAATAGAAACCGTATTATTGGCTTTTTTATGGGTATATCGGGCGTATTGTTTGTGCTTTGGCCAAGCTTGATTAGTGGTAGCAATAGTTTCTATGGCGCCATAATCATACTATTAGCAGCCTTGAGCTACTCGACTAACACTATCTTAGTACGTCTCTACTCAAACTATGACATCAGTGTTGTCAGCGCGGGCGTGATGCTTAGTGCGGCCTTTTGGGCGGCGATATTATGGCCTCAGATGTGGTCTGTAGAATGGCAGCAGGTATCTACCGTTAGCTTAGTTAGCTTGATCTGGTTAGGGCTCGTGCCAACCGGCATAGCTTCGGTAATCTATTTTGTTTTAGTGAAGCAAGCTGGTCCGAATTTTGTTTCCAATAACAACTACATCATTCCCGTTATCGCGTACCTAGCGGGCGCCGCTGTATTGGGAGAGCAGATGTTGTGGACAGATTTAATCGCCTTGGCAGTGATACTCACAGGTATCGCCATCAGTCGACGTAAAAATGTAGATGCGGGATAGTTGGTAAGATCAGTCAATTAAGCCATGTTGGCGGGCGAATTCAACAATATTTAAATTGGTTTCTAAAGCCAGCTTCTTTAGAATTTTGGCTCTGTGGCTATGGATCGTCTTATGGTTGAGATGCATGGCATCACCTACTTCTATTGCCGTTTTACCTTGTGCCATTAGATTGAACACTTGGAACTCTCGGTTAGTAAGGGTGCCCAGTGGGTTATTATGATCCAAGTGAGTCTTGGCCATTTCTGCCCTTACTTGCTCACTAATGTACGACCCACCAGAGAAGGTTTCCCGCACGGCTTGTACTAATTCTTGGGGGGCACAACGTTTACTTAAATAAGCCTTTGCGCCTGCTTCTAATACTCGTGATGGAAACGGCTCTGACTCATGTACGGTAAGAGCAATGATGCACGACCCAGGTAACCGTGTAGCAATTCGACGGATAGCTTCAATGCCACCAATGCCAGGCATGTTGATGTCCATGATAATGACATCAGGCTGGATCTGCACACAAAGGCTGATGGCTTCTTCACCACTACAGGCTTCGGCCAGCACCTTAATATCTGTGGTGGTAGACAGTAATTGCTTAAAGCCTGCGCGCACTATCTCATGGTCATCGGCAATAACAACGCTGATATCTGGTTTTGTCATCTTTTTTCCGTCCATGTTCCTTTGAACCACGAGTTATAACACAAATATCAATGCTTAAATGCTTTCTTTGAGAGTTCCCCATGCCGCCTTTAAGTAAATGGCCATTGACCACAAGGTCAAAGCGGCGGCGGCGTAAAGCATAGCTAAACCTGTCCACATGTATTCATGACCCGGTAAAAACGCCAGTAACAAGGTAATGGATCCCATCTGTAATACAGTTTTGACCTTGCCCACATAGGACACGGCTACATTGGCTCTTTGCCCAGCTTCAGCCATCCATTCACGCAAGGCTGAGATTACAATCTCGCGACCAATTATGACAATAGCTGGCATAGTTAACCACCAAGCTGCGTGTACTTCTACCAGTAGAGTCAGAGCCACTGCTACGGTAATCTTGTCAGCAACTGGATCTAGGAAGGCCCCAAAAGGTGTGGTTTGGTCAAGCTTACGTGCTAGGTAGCCATCAAGCCAATCGGTGAATGCTGCCAGCATGAACAGACCACAAGCGATTAGGTTGCCATTCTCAATGGGAGCGTAAAAAACGCCAACTATTATAGGAATTAAAAGAATACGTAACAAAGTCAAAATATTGGGTATGTTTGTCATGGTGTCAAAAGTTATTGTAGTCTGTGTTTATGCTGGAATGATACCCGAATAATCAGGAGTCTTCACCCCGTAAGGAACGATAAATTACATCAGCTAAGGATTGATTGATGCCTCTTACTTTGCTGATCTCATCAACGCTAGCTTTTGATAGGGCTTGTAAGGATCCAAACTGGCGCAATAGAGCCTGACGGCGCTTTGCTCCAATGCCATCAATCTGTTGTAAAGCGGACTTGCCACGCTTTTTACCACGTTGTGCGCGGTGCCCACTAATGGCAAAACGGTGGCTTTCATCACGTATATGCTGCAGCAGATGTAGTGCAGGAGACTCAGAAGACAAAGCAATTTCTGCCCCGCTCCAACCTTCAATGAGTTTCTCTAATCCCGCTTTACGTGTTTCGCCTTTGGCAACACCAAGTAAGTACACGTCCTGTAGCTGCAATTCGGCTAATACGTCCTTGGCTTGCGTTAACTGCCCTAGACCACCATCAATAACCAGGATGTCTGGAATAACTCCATTGTTTTCTTTTAAACGGGTATAGCGGCGTGTAAGTGCTTGGTGCATAGCAGCATAGTCATCGCCAGCGGTGACATCTTTGATATTGAACAAACGATAGTCAGACTTCTTAGGCCCACCCTGATCAAATACTACACAAGATGCTACGGTGGCTTCGCCACTAGAATGACTGATATCGAAACATTCTAAACGTTCCGGCATTTGGTCAAGGTTAAGGGCTTCTTGCAGGCTCTGCATACGCTTAAGTTGTGTTTGCTTATTGGCTATATAACTCAGAAGTGCTTGGTCGGCATTGGTTTGCGCTAATTTAAGCCACTTGGCCCTTTGTCCACGCACCTTAGCTGTTAAACGATAGGCACTGTTGGTTTGGCTAGAGATAGCTTCGGTTAAAGCCAGGCTGTCAGAAAGGTCGCTTACCACACTTTCATCAGGAATTTCCCGACGTCGCCCTGATAAATAGAATTGCCCCAGAAACGCTTCCATAAGGTCAGCTTTGTCGGCCACGATGATCCATTTAGGATAATAGTTTTTGCTACCCGTTACCTGACCATTGCGGACCATAAGATGGTGTACACATTGGCCGGCGGAAGACATTGCTACGGCAAACACATCCAAGTTACCGCGTTCGGATACCACATGTTGCTGTTCTTGCATGTGACGCAAGTCAGCGAGTTGGTCTCGCAATACGGCAGCCCGCTCAAACTGCAAATCTTCCGCTGCTGCCGTCATTTGCTTGGCGACGCCATCTAGTAACGTTTGGTTCTTACCTTCAAGATACAAGGTGGCACTAGTTACGTCTGCTGAATAAGCAGCATCACTTATCTCCCCTGTGCAAGGCCCAGAACAGCGATTGATTTGAAACTGTAAACAAGGACGCGTACGATTGCTAAAAAAGGTGTCTTCGCACTGGCGTAGACGAAAAATCTTTTGCATGAGGTTAAGACTTTCGCGCACTGCTCCAGCACTGGTATAGGGGCCAAAATAACGGCCCTTGCGCTGCTTAGATCCACGCACATATTGCAAAGCTGGATAAGCATGCTGTTCCGATATGAATACGTAGGGGTATGATTTATCATCCCGTAAAGAGATGTTGTAAACGGGCATAAGCTGCTTGATAAGGGTGTTTTCAAGCAACAGCGCTTCGGCTTCACTGTGGGTAATGGTGACTTCGATGGAGGCAATTTTGCTAACCATCGCTTGGGTTTTGTTGTTGTGACTTTTACCGCGAAAGTAGCTGGTCACCCGGTTTTTAAGATTAACCGCTTTGCCAACGTAAATGACCTTATGTTCGGCATTGTGCATGCGATAGACGCCAGGTCGCCCCGGCAGTTGCTGCAAAAAAGCATCTATATCAAAACCAATGGTTTCTGCTGGAGGCATTTCTTGGTTCACAAGCAGTCCTTACTCGACACGGCTTGAACGTTTGTTTTGTCCCATATGAAAGCGCGTAGCGCTTTTGTAGATATCGGTAATTTGGTCATGAGTGTCAGCAGTAATACCAGCCCCATGAGACAAGGATACTTCTAGATAAACGCCTATTTCTGCATAGTAATACAAACGCGCATTAAAGGACTGGGCACGTTTAAGTTTACTGTAGGCAATCTGAGCGCCATTCACCAAAATGTGATTGATGTCCGTATTCATTATATCGGTCAGCTTTACTAGAAAATTCGTCTAGCTATTCTACCTCATTTAAGCGACGGTCAGAATGACTTAGCTTGTCTGTTGGCAAATTAATGCGTGAAACTCCCCTGCTAACATTGGTTTGTACAACCAAAAACCTTGTGCTTCATGACATTTTAGGCGACGGATAGTGTCCATTTGCGTATTGCCCTCAATGCCCTCAGCAACTATGGTCATACCTAACGGCTTTAACAGCGCCACGATAGCGGTAATCATGTGCTTACCGGCACTGGATTGGTCAGCCATGTGCACAATACTTCGATCCAGCTTAACGGCGTCAAAGTCAAGGCTTTGCATGCGCTCAAATGAAGCATAGCCAGTACCAAAATCATCTAGGGAAAACACTACACCTAGGGCGTGTAAAGCGTTCATAAAATCATTAACTCTGGTGTCATTATCAAAGTTTTTAGACTCAGTAATTTCAAACTCTAAGGCATAACCCAAGGTCGGTACGGCGCTTATTTGTTCAATGCAAAAGGCAAGGTAGTTAGCGGACTCTAGCAACTTGGCAGACAGGTTAATACCTAAGCGAAAACCAAAGGGTAAATCCGATTCATTGTCACGCAACCAGCTTAAACAGTTCGCTAACACCCATTTGCTTAAATGCTCTATAAGACCACTTGATTCTGCAATAGCGATGGTTTCCTCTGCGGGCACCAAGCCGTATATAGGATGCTGCCATCGCAATAAAGCTTCAGCACCACAGATATCACCCGTTTGCGTTTTGATGATTGGTTGATATAACAAATATAACTGCTGTTTTGAAATTGCCATTTGCAAATCGTGACGTAATCGAGAATGTCGTGATAACTGTCGCTCAATTTCAAGATTGAATAGCACGGCTTCGCTACTGTCTTGGCTACGCGCATACTGGGCCGCTAGACTAGCCTGACTCAACAGGCTTTCAATCGGGCAATCATCACAAAATGGCGCGGCGCCGTTAGCAGACATACCAAAGCGTAATTGCATGGCTACCAATTCGCCTTGGCACAATAAGGGTTGCCTAAAGGCATTATCGATGCGCTCAACTAAGGTGCTCATGTAGTGTAAATCTGCGACTTGAGTTATGGCTATAATAAATTCGTCGGCAGCTAAACGAGCTAGAACGCCCTTTTGGCGGACAAGTCCTTTGAGGATGCGCGCAAAAAGCTTTAGTAAATCATCGGCCAGATCATGGCCATATATGTGATTTATATGACGAAAACCAACTACATTGATGTATATGATACCTAAATTGTCAGGGTGCTTTATCGACGTTCGTAAATGATCAATTAAACCTCTACGGCTAAATAGCTGAGTGAGATTGTCTAAGGAATTATCTGTAGGAATGACTCGCGACATAATCGACTACATTTAGTGTTGATTATGCAAGTATAGAAGAAACTCAAAAAATCACAGATTGTGGTTACAAATAATGCTAATTGACTGCATAAAAAAGGCGCCTTACAAAGACGCCCTTATTCACTTGTTCCTTATCTTAATAGTGATTAAGATTTTGGCGCAATTAGCTCAGCAATTTCATCAAGGCTGGCGGGGTCATCAATGGTAGAAGGTACAATGTAGTCTTCGCCATTTGCGATGTTACGAATAATTTTACGTAAGATTTTACCAGAACGTGTCTTTGGCAAACGCTGTACTATATGGGCATTCTTCATAACCGCGATAGGACCGATCTTAGCACGCAGCATGGCGGCTAGCTCCTTCACCAATACGTCGTCAGTTGATTCAGCACCGGCCTTCAGCAATACAAGGGCAAGGGGCATTTGACCTTTTAGCTCGTCGTGAATACCCACTACGGCACATTCAGCAACCAGTGGATGGTCGCCAACCACTTCTTCCATTTCACCAGTAGATAACCGGTGGCCTGCAATGTTGATGACATCATCGGTACGACCCATGATGTAGACATAGCCATCTTCGTCACGGTAACCGCCGTCACCAGAAGTGTAATAACCTGGAAAATCAGCTAAGTAAGAATCATGTAAACGCTGAGGGTCGCCCCATACGCCCAACAAGAAGCCAGGAGGCATAGGTAGTTTAAGAGCAATGTTACCTTTTTCGTTAGCCTGTAAAGGTTGACCATCATCGCTAAGGATGTGTAGATCATAACCAGGAATAGGCACGGTAGACGAGCCTGGTTTGGCTGGTAGGTCATCTAGGCCGACTGGGTTAGCACAGATAGACCAACCAGTTTCAGTCTGCCACCAGTGATCGACAACTGGACGGCCAATGATTTCTTTTGCCCACTCATAGGTAGGTGGATCTAAACGCTCACCAGCCATGAATACAGTTACTAGGCTAGATAGGTCATATTTCTTCAGCAATTCACCATTAGGATCTTCTTTCTTAATAGCGCGGAAAGCTGTAGGTGCAGAGAAAATAGCCTTTACCTTGTACTCTTCAATCATGCGCCAGAAAGCGCCGGCATCTGGAGTCATTACAGGCTTACCTTCGTACAAGATACTGGTACAACCAGCAATCAAAGGTCCATAAACGATGTAAGAGTGACCAACTACCCAGCCGACGTCAGATGCTGCCCAAAATACATCACCAGCATCCATACCGTAGATTGCTTTCATGGTGTAGTTAAGGGCTACTGCATGGCCACCATTGTCACGCACAACGCCCTTTGGTTTACCAGTCGTACCCGATGTGTATAGCACATACAAAGGATCAGAGGATTTAACGGGTACAGCTTCTGCAGGTACCGCTTCGGCAACAACATCATTCCAGTCAAAGTCACGGCCCGCTTGCATATCAGCAGCCAGTTGAGGGCGCTGTAGCAGCACCACGGCATCTACCTTGTGAGTAGCAAGGTCTAAGGCCGCATCTAACAAAGGCTTGTACGGAATCACTTTAGCTACTTCGATCCCACATGAGGAAGTAACCACAACCTTCGGCTTGGCATCGTCAATACGCACAGCAAGTTCAGCTGCAGCAAAACCGCCAAATACGACAGAGTGGATAGCACCTAGACGAGAACAAGCTAGCATGGCTACAGCGGCTTCCATGACCATCGGCATATAAATAACAACGCGATCGCCCGTATCTACACCTTTGGCACGTAGTGCTCCAGCAAACAAGGCTACTTTTTCTAAGAGTTGCGCATAAGTAAGGCTAGACTTGGTGTTACTAACTGGCGAATCATAATGAATAGCTACTTGGTCTGCACGGCCATTGGCAACGTGATGATCCAGTGCCATATAGCAGGTGTTCATCTCTCCATCACTAAACCAACGACCCGTAGGTTGTTCCGATGTGTCGACAATATCTGCCGGTTTCTTGAACCAAGGTAGGCGGTCAGCTTGCTCTTTCCAGAAATCTTTTGGATTGGAAGTCGCGTAGTTATAAGCTTCTTGATAGGACATAGGGTATATACCTGCTATTAGCTATAATTAAGAATGTGTCGACAATATTACCCCATGATAAGAGAAAAATAACTAATACCAATGTTTTAGATTGGGCATTTATTTATATTCTTGACCATACGGTCAACTAGCACTAGTTTGCCCTTCAAGGGCCGAGTATAATGTCGGCTTTTATAAATGCCGTTACGGAGTCATTAATGACCATTACTTACGAACAAGCAGTCACAGTTCACGAGCAAGCAGACCTTCTTATTACCGGTGAACAAATTGCCGCTAGCATCGATACCTTAGCAAGTGAGATCACTGACGCTATGGCTGAAGAGATGCCTCTAGTACTGTGCGTATTAAATGGGGGCATGATTCCAATGGCACAACTGCTATTGAAGCTGCAGTTTCCGTTAGAAACTGATTACCTACATGCTACCCGATACGGTAAAAAGAGTGTTGGCACCAACCTATCTTGGTTAGCCAGACCTAGTATCGACTTTAAAGGCCGTACTATCCTTGTGGTTGACGATATCTTTGATGAAGGCCACACATTAGCAGCTATCTGTGAATACCTAGAGGAAGCCGGCGCTAAGAAAGTCTACGCTGCTGCTTTGCTTAACAAGGTACATGACCGCAAGGTAGAATACCGCCCTGATTTCGTTGGCTTGGACGTTGAAGATCGTTTTGTGTATGGCTTTGGTATGGACTACCAAGGTTACTTCCGTAATGCAGAAGGCATCTACGCTGTTAAGGGTATGTAGGCTTGTCAGGGCCTGACCCCGCAAGTAATAAAAAAGCAGCCCTTAGGCTGCTTTTTTTGTTTTTATTGTCCCGTCCTGAAATAGGTTTACACATAAGGAACCTATTTATGGCAAACCTACTTCCACCAAAGCTTAAGCGTTCACAGCGTGACTATACGATGGGCTTTAAATTGTCTGTTGTTGAGCAAGTTGAAAAGGGCCAGCTTACCTATAAGCAAGCGCAAAGAAAATACGGCATTCAAGGACGAAGTACCGTTCTGGTTTGGCTACGCAAGCATGGTCGG
>CALKFY010000094.1 GCA_938084925.1 uncultured Pseudomonadales bacterium | reverse complement strand
GGGTGTACAGTCAGTACGCTTGATGACCAATAACCCTCGCAAAGTACAAGCTCTAACTGATTTAGGTATGAGCGTTGCAGGTCGTGAGTCTATTCAGGTTGGCAAGAACAGCCACAACAATGTGTACCTAGCCACCAAGGCGAACAAGATGGATCATATGCTGGACTAATCCAGCAATTCCTTGATCACCGCAGCTATACCTGCTGCATCAATACCTGCCGCTGCCAACACTTGCGCTCTTGTTGCATGGGGCAGCACTGTGTCTGGCAAACCCAAATTCACTAAGCGCGGCTTGGCATCTCGATTTTGCTGCCCCAACCACTGGGCCACCAAAGCACCAGCTCCGCCTACCACTGCGTGATCTTCTAGAGTCACCCACGCTTCGTGGTTCATCAACTGTGCTAGCAGCTGCGTATCTATAGGCTTCACAAAGCGCATATCCACTAGGGTAATGTCGTACTCTTCAGCTAACTGCTGGGCTTCGCCCAACAAAGCACCAAAACTCAGCAAGGCAACACCACGCCCTTGGCGTACCACTCGTGCTTTGCCGGTTGCTAATTCTCGTTTTTCACTAGATGTTGGTGCCGTACCACGGGGATAACGCACAGCCGCTGGGCCAGCATAGTCATAACCCAGTTGCAGCATAGCTTGAGCTTCTTGAGCATCGCTTGGCGCCATGACTAGCATGTTAGGTAAGCAGGCCAAATAGGCATAATCATAGGCGCCTGTGTGAGTGGCACCGTCTTCGCCCACTACACCGGCACGGTCTATAGCAAACAACACATCAAGGTTTTGCAAAGCTACATCGTGCACTAGCTGATCATAGCCGCGCTGCAAAAAGGTCGAATAAATCGCCACCACAGGCTTTGCGTCAGCACAGGCCATACCCGCGGCCAAGGTCACCGCATGCTGTTCGGCAATAGCCACGTCGTGTAAGCGCTCACTATGCTTGATAGCAAATCCAGATAGGCCAGAACCTCCAACCATAGCCGGAGTAATGACTTGCATTTTAGGGTCTAAGTCCGCCTGCTGCTCAGCCCAAGTACCAAATACTTGGGCATAGCTAGGGCCTTTTTTAGCGCCTTCTTCGGCAGCAGGTTTATTAATGGGGTCAATTTTATCAATGGCGTGGTAGCCAACAGGATCTTCTTCTGCCGCCACATAGCCTTTGCCTTTGACCGTATGTACGTGCAATAACTTGGGGCCAGTTTGACTCAGCAAGTCTTTTATCTGCCCATGCAAAGCCGGAATATCATGGCCATCAACAGGGCCAACATAAGTAAAACCCAGGGCTGTGAACCAGGCTTCTGGACCGCCTTCAGCACCGGTCTCATCAAGGAACTTAGCAAGACCACCTTGGTTGGCATTAATGGACATGTCGTTATCGTTGACGATCACCAAAGCATTAGCTTGGCTATGGGCCATATGATTCAAAGCTTCAAAAGCCATGCCGCCAGTCAGGGCACCATCGCCGATTACGGCAACATGGTTAAGCTGTTGGCCGTCTATTATAGCCATGCCTAACAAGGCGCTGATAGAGGTACTAGAATGACCCACACCAAAGCAATCAAAGGGGCTTTCGTCACGCTTAGGGAAAGGTGCTAAACCGCCTTGCTGACGCATAGTTAACATGGCCTTTTTTCGGCCCGTTAGAATCTTGTGAGGGTAAGCCTGGTGACCTACGTCCCAAATCAAACGATCCGCCGGGGTATTGAGCAGGTGGTGTAAAACGATAGTTAGCTCGACCACACCCAAGCCTGCGCCTAGGTGGCCACCCGTTTGTCCAACGCAGTACAACAAATACTGGCGCAGCTCGTGGGCTAGTTGTGGCAGCTGCTGCACATCCAAATTACGTAGCTTCTGTAAATCAGGTAGCGGTACAGTTCCTGAGACGGCCACGGCGTCTAGCAAAGGCGTAGCTGGAGGAGAAGATGGAATGTGCTGCAAGGCGGGTGTCATGGGACTTAGCTCTTGCGCGTTACAATTAAACGCGCCAAGTAGTCTAAGTGCTCTGCGCGATCACCAAACATTGTTAAATTTTGTAGCGCTCGCTCTAATAGGTCTTGTGCCAATTGCTTGGCGGCATCCATACCCAACAAGGCCGGATAAGTAGACTTACCACGAGCCAAGTCAGCACCTTGTGCTTTGCCCAAAGTCTCTGTGTCGCTTTCGATATCCAAGATATCGTCTTGCACCTGGAAAGCCAACCCCACGGCTAAACCGTAATCTTGCAAAGCCGCCAACTGCTCTGGTGTGGTGTCTGCCGAGGCTAAGGCACCCAATTGAATACTGGCGTTAATCAAGGCGCCTGTTTTGTGAGCATGCAACAATTCAAGTTCTGGCAGGCTAATGGCGTGTTGTTCTGCCGCCATGTCCAGCATCTGCCCTGCCACCATGCCTTTGGCACCAGCGGCTTGGCCCAGTACCCGCACCATGGCCAATACTTGATTGGCACTCACAGTGTCATCGGCACAGTCGGCTACTAATTCATAAGCTAAACTTTGCAAAGCATCACCAGCCAAAATGGCAGTAGCCTCATCAAAGGCAATATGACTAGTGGGCTTGCCACGACGCAAGGCATCATCATCCATGGCGGGTAGATCGTCATGAATTAAGGAATAAGCATGCAAGGCTTCAACAGCCGCTGCTATTTGATCAATTTTAGGAGTATCAGCCTGACATGCATGGGCTGCAGCAAACACTAGGGCAGCACGAATACGCTTGCCACCACCAAGGCTGCTATAGGCCATAGCTTGCGCTAGGCGCGGGCTGGTTTGGCACTGCTCTATGGCATGCTGCAAACTGGCTTCAACCCGAGTTTGCGCTTGTTGTAGAAAAGCGGCTTGTTGCACGACTCGCTCCTTGAACTAACTAACCGTCGGTAGACGCGCTAGGAAATGGCTTTTCTTGCAACTTGCCGTTGCTGTCTTGCATTAGCACCTGAACTTTTTGCTCCGCCTTGTCGAGGGCGTTTTGGCACTCGCGAGTAAGAGCTACGCCCTTTTCAAAGGCCTGCATGGACTCTTCCAAAGACAGGTTGCCCTGTTCCATCTGCTGCACTAGCTGCTCTAGCTGTTGCAAAGAGGTTTCAAAATTGAAATTTTCTGCGCTCATTCGTGTATTTCCTTATAAGCCAACGATCAAGCCGCGAGGCATACCAAAGGCTTGAGCCAGTGGATAAAGCGCCATCATTTCAATCAGGTTGATAACGATAAACACCACAATCGGAGAAAAATCCAAACCACCTAAGTTAGGCAGCATGCGGCGTGCCGGTGCCATTACAGGCTCGGTGATTTGGTGCAACAGCATGGTAGCCGGATGCGAGCTTTGCGGGGCTACCCAGCTCAAAATGATGCTGCCCAAGATGGCAAAAAACAGGATATCCAGAACTTGAGAGGCTAAGCCAATAAGGCTCCAAATAGCCATATTAAGCGGATTTGGCCAGCCGTAGCCGGACAAAATAAACACCATACCTATCAACAAGGCTTGAGCAATGAACGCTACAACAGCGGTGGGCAAACTAATACGTCCCGTGCGCGGCAGTAGCTTTTGAAAAGGACTGACTACAGGCTGAGTTACTTTCACCAAAGCCTGAGCAATAGGGTTATAGAAATCCGCTCGTGTTAGTTGTAGCAAAAAGCGAATAATCAAAATCATTACATACATACCCAAAAGGGTTTGTACTAGAAATACGGCTGCTTGAGGCATGAAATATCACTCAATTAAGTTTATTAAAGCAAATATAAGGCTAGTTTCTCACAACCATAACAAAGGTTAAATGCTACCCTTGCCAATATGGCTCCTTATCTAGGAAAATAAGGGCACAAATTTACCTTTCAAGAGTTACCTATGACTTTCTTGCGCTCTATGCTCATCAGCACCCTTGCTAGTTTGGCTATTTTTTCTAGTAGCACCAGCTATGCCGAACAAATGTTAGAAACCACGGATTATCAGATTCATTACAATGCTTTTAACACCATGATGGTAACGCCAGAAGTTGCCCAGTCTTTAGGTTTTACCCGTGCTCGCAACCGCGCCCTGCTCAATGTATCCGTTTTGGACGCCAATACCAAAGCGCCAATGATGGCTATGGTTAAGGGCCAGCGTAAAAACCTATTGGGACAGATACACCCTTTAGAATTTCAGCAGGTGGTAGAGCAAGGCGCTATCTATTACATTGCGGAACTACGCTTTAGTGAAGCAGAAATGTGGAATTTTGATGTGCAAGTACAACCAGACCCTCACCGCCCAGCTGTGCCTTTGAAGTTTACTCAGACCTTTTATATTGAGCAGGAATAACAAGCAAAGAGACTAGTCTTCAAAGTCTGCCAATACTTCGTTGAGAAAACGCCAGCCTAGCTCTGTAGCCTGTAAACGATCGTGTTCTAACAGACCGCGCTGGCGTAACCGAGACAAAGCTTCCACTGCATCCAAATTTTGCCCAGTACGCTGGGCATACAAGCCTTGTGAAACACCTTCACGTAGACGCAAGGCGTTCATAAAGAACTCTAGGGGCACATCCTCCTTCGCCACGGTATCTACACTGGCTAAAGGTTGGATAGCCTGCATATAAGCTTTGGGCTGGCGCAATTTAACGCGCCGCGTCACTTGCAGCTCACCATCCTGCATGACAGAAATCTTGCCATGGGCTCCTGCGCCAATACCTAGATAGTCACCAAAGCGCCAATAGTTAAGATTGTGCTTAGCTTGGTTTCCGGGCTGACACCAAGCTGAAATTTCATATTGCTTAAAGCCTGCAGCTTGCAACAGCTCTTGTCCTGCTTCTTGAATATCCACCAGATCATCTTCTTCTGGTAGCTCAGGTGGCTGGCTGTAAAACAAGGTATTTGGTTCCAGAGTTAACTGATACCAAGATAGGTGGTCCGGACCCAGTTCTATGGCTTGCTGCAAATCGGCTTGAGCCATAGCGGGTGTTTGCCCAGGCAAACCATGCATGAGATCCACATTAACGCGGTCAAAGCCTAGTTGCTTAGCGGCCGCTATGGCCTGCTTGGCTTGCTCGGCATCGTGTACGCGGCCTAGCTGCTGCAAACAACCATCATCAAAGCTTTGTACGCCAATAGATAGGCGGTTTACACCGGCCTCACGAAAGCCCGCAAAGCGGTCTATCTCAAAAGTCCCTGGGTTGGCTTCCATGGTGACTTCCATGCCGTCAACACAATCTAGCTGTTCTCGAACGCCGCTTAGCAAACGAGAAAGTGCCTCGGGTGACAGCAGGCTAGGCGTGCCGCCACCAATAAAGATACTTTGTAGCGGGCGACCTTGGGCCAAGGCAGCTTCATCTTTTAGATCGCTCAGTAAGCAATCCACATATTCTTGCTCTGGTACCGCTTCACCGTCACTGGCATGTGAATTAAAGTCGCAGTATGGGCACTTCTGCAAACACCAAGGGATATGAATGTATAGGCTTAACGGCGGTAGCTGAGTTGCTGACATAGGAATTTATTGCTTTTCTGCCAGTTCAGTTAATAGCTGTTTTATGGCTTGGCCTCGATGACTGACAGTCATTTTTTCGGCCTTGCTCAACTGCGCAGCACACAAACCACTACTTGCAACGGCAAACACCGGATCGTAACCAAAACCTTGCAGACCCCGAGGCTCCGTAACAATACGGCCTTCCCAAGCAGCTTGGCAGATCAAAGGCACAGGGTCTGCAGCGTGGCGCATATAAACCAATACACATTGGAAACGTGCCGTGCGTTGCTCTGCTGGCACATCAGCCAAATCAGCAAGTAGTTTAGTATTGTTGGCAGCGTCCTTATCAGGACCAGAAGCACCAGCAAAACGTGAGGAATAGATACCCGGCTGGCCTTGTAGCGCATCTACTTCTAGGCCCGAATCATCGGCCAAGGCCGGTAGACCGGAAGCCGCGCAAGCATGGCGAGCCTTGAGAATGGCATTTTCAACGAAACTAAGACCAGTTTCTTCAACTTCGCCCGTAATAAACTGGCCTTGAGCGATTAGCTCGATACCAAGTGGCGCTAGACTTTGGCCAAACTCGGCTAATTTGCCAGCATTGCCGCTGGCAAGTACAACTTTTTTGTTCACGGTAGACAAACCCACAAAATTAGGGCGTCCTCCTCACTTGAAGACACCACAGCATGGCCCATAGTACTGTCGAAATAAGAGCTGTCGCCTTCGTTCAGTAATAGAGGTTCGTATTCCTCAGTATACACCGTTACTTGGCCTTCCAGAACCAGCAATAGCTCTTCACCATCGTGACGAACCCAGTCACCAAATTCATCAATGCTGCGCGCACGAACACGGCTTTTGAAAGGCACCATGCGCTTTGAGCCTAGGTCCATAGCCATCAATTCGTGATCATAGGTAGCCGTTGCATGGGCACGGCCCTCGCCCTTGCGGGTGACGGCACGACGGCCAGAGATTTTTGGCTCTGAACTTGGCGCAAACAATTGCGGCATTTCAATTTCTAAGCCTAGCGCCAACTTCTGCATCAAATTATAGGTGGGTGAAAGCTGTTCGTTTTCCATCTTGGATAGCGTGGACTGCGCCACACCTGTGGCCTTGCTAGCTTGCTGCAAGGTCAGGCCACGCTGTTGGCGCAATTCACGTAGGCGAGGACCAAAACCGATGGCTTGCTTAGCAGGCTTAGCTACAGCAGGTAAAATGCCTGCTTGAGGTTGTTGGTTGCTCATATTTTTGCTCTTCCGTTTAACAGTTGATCACGTTTACCGCTAGGCCACCGCGAGAAGTTTCTTTGTACTTTTCTTGCATGTCTGCGCCTGTGTCACGCATGGTCTTGATGACGTCATCCAATGACACTAGGTGCTCGCCATCACCACGCATAGCCATATGAGCCGCGTTGATGGCCTTAATTGCGGCCATAGCGTTACGTTCAATGCATGGTACCTGCACCAAACCAGCAATAGGATCACAGGTAAGGCCTAGGTTATGTTCCATACCAATTTCAGCAGCGTTTTCTACCTGCATGGCGGTACCACCAATGACTTCTGCCAAACCGGCTGCGGCCATGGCACAAGCACTGCCTACTTCACCCTGACAACCTACTTCGGCGCCAGAGATAGAGGCATTTAACTTACACAGTATACCTACTGCAGCGGCAGCAAGCATGAATTTTACGATGCCATCGTCATTGGAGCCTGGGTAAAAGTTATCGTAATAGTGCATCACCGCTGGAATAACGCCCGCTGCACCATTGGTTGGGGCGGTAACAATACGCCCGCCAGCAGCGTTTTCTTCATTTACTGCCATGGCGTATAGGTTTACCCAGTCCATAGCCGAAAGCTGTGGGGTAATCACCTTTACGGAACCCAATGAATTGAGTTTGCCGTATAGATTAGCCGCGCGACGCTTAACATTCAGGCCACCTGGTAGCACACCTTCGGTGTGACA
>CALKFY010000093.1 GCA_938084925.1 uncultured Pseudomonadales bacterium | reverse complement strand
AGCGAAGCATACGGTCATGCACGAACTGACAAGCAGGGCGTGACTATTGGCCAAGAATTAGCCCGTACCGGGTTTTTGGGTGACATAGCTGCCGAGCCTTTTGATATAAAGGCGGCCTTTGAACTGCATATTGAGCAGGGCCCTATTTTAGAACAAGAAGAGCTCACCATTGGCGTGGTATCCGGGGTGCAAGGTATGCGTTGGTACGACCTTACTTTAACTGGTCAGCCTTGCCACGCGGGACCTAGTCCAATGACTAGCCGCCGTGATCCATTTATGGCTTTGGGTCCAATTACTCAAGACTTGTATGCCTTAGCAGCAAAACATGCCCCCTGGGCGCGGGTGACCTTTGGTGATATGAAGGTAGCACCTGGCGTGCGTAATACAGTGCCAGAAGAGCTGGTGCTTTGCGTTGATTTACGCCACCCACAAGAAGACGTGTTAACTGAAATGCACGCCGAATTTGAATCTATTGTGGCCCGCCGTGGCGAGCAATTTAATATCCACACCCAGATTAGGCAGGAGTGGCATTCACCTGCTGTGGCCTTTAACGATAGCTGTGTTGCCTCAGTGCAACAAGCCGTTGAGACTTTGAGTTACTCCCATATGGCCATGTTTAGTGGTGCTGGACACGACGCTGTTTATGTCAGCCGCGTGGCCCCAACAAGTATGATTTTTATACCGTGCAAAGACGGTATTTCCCATAACGAAGCAGAAGATGCAAAGCCAGCTGATGTAACAGCCGGTGCCAATGTGTTGTTGCACGCCATGCTGCAACAAGCACAAAGCGCATAAATTTAGATAAGGAGCAGTTCCCGTGACAGATCAAAACATCGACATGAAAAAAGTTTGGCAACAAGATAAGGATCACTATGTGCATCCGTGGACGGACTTTTCTACCTTTAAAGAAGAAGGTTCGTTAATCGTTGCCGAAAGCAGTAATGTACATATCACCGATGGTGACGGTAATCGCTATATGGATGGTATCGGCGGCTTGTGGTGTGTCAACGTGGGTTACGGCCGCGAAGAAATCGGCCAAGCCATGGCCGAGCAAGCCACCAAGATGCCTTATTACTCGTCCTTTGGTCACCACACCAGCATTCCAGCGGCACAGTTATCTGCCAAGATTGCCGAATTAGCCCCAGGTGATTTGAACCATGTATTTTATGGTTGTGGTGGTTCCGTGGCCAACGATACCGCCGTACGTATCATTCATTTCTACTTCAACCAACTAGGCAAACCTAGCAAAAAGCAATTGATTTCTCGTGTTGATGCTTACCATGGTAGTACCTACATGGCTATGTCGTTGACGGGTGTAGAATTTGACCACATAGGTTTTGATATTCACCAAGAAATGGTACATCACATCTCTTGCCCTAACGCTTATCGTCGTCCTGCTGGCATGAGCGAAGAAGCATTCTGTGACTCTTTGCTGCAAGAAATGGAAGACAAGATACTAGCAATTGGCCCCGACAACGTGGCGGCTTTCTTTGCCGAGCCTATTATGGGTGCCGGTGGTGTTATCGTGCCACCAAAGGGTTACCACAAGCGTACTCTAGACCTGTGCCACAAGTACGACATGCTTTATGTGTCTGACGAAGTGGTTACTGCCTTTGGCCGTTTAGGCCACATGTTCGCCTCCGAAGCGGAGTTTGATATCGTGCCAGATATGATCGTTTGCGCCAAGGGCCTGACCTCTGGTTACATACCACTAGGCGCTACCATAATGAATAGCAAGGTTTATGATGTGATCAGCAAGCCCCAAGCTGACGGCGCTATGTTTACCCACGGCTTTACCTATTCTGGTCACCCAGTAGCCTGTGCCGCGGGTCTGAAAAACATTGAAATCATGGAACGTGAAAACATCTGCGACCATGTGAAGGACGTGGGTGCCTACTTTGAACAGCAGATCCGTGGCTTAGGTGACCTAGACATTGTTGGTGACGTACGTGGCCGCAAGTTTATGATGTGCCTAGAGAACGTGGCAAACAAAGAGACCAAAGAACTGATTGATGCGGCTGCTAAAGTGGGTAATCGTATTGCTGACCACTGTCAGGCCCGTGGTTTGATCGTACGCCCCATTGCGCATATGAACGTGTTATCGCCGCCACTGATATTGACTCGTGATGATGTGGATTTCTTGACCGCCACCTTACGTGAAAGTATTGAAGCAACTACCGCGGATTTGCGTGCTGAAGGATATCTATAGCAAAAGCTAGGGACTGGCTTTTGCCTCGCCAGAGGCAAGTGCCTGTCCCGTCACCAGCTTCATCGGCTGTCCTCATCCTTTTATTGCTCACCTACCAACAAATGCGATAAGCGCGCAAACAATTCCGCCTGGGTGCCTACCTGCAGTTTCTTATACACCTTCTTGCGGTGTATCTTTACTGTTTCGGTAGCAATACCCAGTACTAGCCCGGCTGAGAGGCTGGAATGGCCTTTTAATACCATGGCGGTCACTTGCGCTTCACGCGGCGTGAGAGGGGTGAGATTGGGCAGGCTTGCGCTGTATTTTTGTAGGCGTATATCCAAAGCTTCGGCCGCTTCATGTGGTTGTTCCACAGCTTGGCTTAGGCTTATCTGATGGTTACCGTTTTGGCTTAACAAAGAACATAAAATGATTTCAATATCGGCTAAAAAATGACGCTCTATTTTATTGAATCGCCCCAAGCTGCTGTCGCGCCCAATGGACATGTGAATGGCAGAGCCATCATTTAGTTCTGATATTAAACACAGCTCATCCACCATAGTGCTACCACGGTAATAGCTAAGGTAATACTCACTACGGAAGAAGCGGTCAGGTGCCACGTCTTTTAAAAAGTAGGCGCCAGTTTTAAACTGCTGGGTACAAATTTGATAGAAGGGATCTAGCTGATAAGTATGTGTGAGGTAGTGCTTTTGGTAATGATTGTGCAGGCGTGTGTTGGGTAGCCAAGCATGCAAACAAATGGGTTTGTTTTGTTGTGGGTAGATGGTGACGATCATGTTACTAAATGGCAACTGCGTAAGCAGTAGGCGTCGCAATAGGCGAGGGAAACCATCGTCTTGCAGGCTATTTAGCAATAACGCTGTGGCGCGTGACAACCAGCGCAGATTCTGGCCTGCCATATATAACCCTTATATCGTTGTAATTTCGGTAGATTCTACCATATAAGGGTTATAAGGAAAGTGTTTTGCTCAGCCAACATAAGGGGACTGGCTTTTTTGCCTAGCAAAAGTGCCTGACCCAAAATGCAAGGCAGACTGCAGGTTAAGAGTGTTGTTGCAAGTGGACATGTTGCAAGTGGACAGGCACTTTTTATCCGCTACGCGAATAAATAAGAGCCAGTCCCCAGATTACTGCACTTAGGGTACTGGCTTTTTTGCGCAGCAAAAGTGCCTGTCCCCCAATTCCCAATTCTTTTTGTGCAGTAAAAGCACCAGTCCCCTCAACTTAACGCTGCGTAGGGGCGCGATAATCGGAATATTGGCGTTGCGTGGCTATGTGGCCGGCAACATGTTTAGCATCGTGCCATACGCCCCAAATAAAGCTTGAACCACGGCGTGACAACCAAGGTAGGCCAACAAAATAAACGCCAGGCTCAGACGAGACACCGCGTTGGTGTTGGGGTTTACCCTTGTCATCAAAGGCGTCAACCTGCAACCAAGAATAGTCGGTAGAGAAGCCCGTGGCCCAAATGATGGTGGTGATACCGGCTGCGGCTAGGTCCATGTTTAAAATCGGGTTGACCATGCAATCTGGGTCCGCTAGCTTTACACGCGCTGCGGGTTCTTCTGGCAAATCCAGACCGTTGCGTTCAATATAGGCGTCGGCTGCATCTAGCAAGGCCAGATGGTTGGCGTCACCAGCGGCGATATTGTCATTTAGATCTGGCTGAAAACTCACCTTGGTGCCATCAAAGCACTTGGTTAGGCCAACGAGGGTCAGGCCGCGGTGCGCCAGCTCGCGAAAATCAATAGTGTAACCGCCATGGGCGCCACTGACGGCTATGGTTACGTGTTCTTTGCCGGGTTCCATGGTTTCTAGATCCCACAGGCCAAGCACACCTAACCACCATACAAAGTCACGGTTGCGATAGCTACGTGGGGGGCGATCGTGGGCACCAACAGACAGATAAACATCCTTACCGGCACGCTGTAACTCATCGGCAATTTGTACGCCAGACGAGCCTGCGCCAATGACCAGTACGCCACCGTCAGCAAGCTGTTGTGGGTTTTTGTAGCTAGAGGAGTGCATTTGCGTAATATGGTCGTATTGCGGTGCGATAGGCGGAATAGCCGGCACTTGGAAGGGGCCCGTAGCACTAACAATGTGCTTAGTATCAAAGGTACCTGCAGAGGTGACCACAGTAAAACCAGGGCGGCCTTCGTTACGGGTAACTTTTTTAACTTCTACACCTTCACGAATAGGGGCCTGGTATTTGTTGGCGTAGTCCACAAAATAGTCTGCGGTTTGGTCTTTGCTGGCAAAGGCATCAGGCTTTACATTGTCAAATTCCAAACCAGGAAAACGGTCGTGCCATGCTGGACCATTGGCAACCAACGAGTCCCAACGCATGGAGCGCCAGTTTTCAGCAATGCGGCTACGTTCTAACACAATGTGCGGGATGCCTAAGGTAGTAAGGTGCTCGCTGGTGGCTACACCGGCTTGGCCAGCACCGATAACTAGTGTGTCGGTAGTCTCAATAGTCATGTTGGTTTCCTAGTTAGGTTGATGCTTTTTGTTGCTGCCTAGATTAGGAAGATAATTGGTATAGGTCAAATATTATTAATATACCAATTGCATTAATAAAATTTATACAGAGGTCATTAGGACCCTAAACCAAGGGCGATGAATACCTGCTGTAGCTGAGGCTGTTGGCATTGTTGCTGCAAGCAGTCGTTATCAATAATACGTGCTTTGCCCGATAAAAACTGCACATAGGCAGACGCATCTTGAGCCACTATAAAGTCAACTTGAGGCAGGGTGGCGATGCATTGCAGTAAAAACTGACAATTATCACTAATGCTTTGAGCGGCAGGGTCCTGATAAACCTGCTCGGGTATCTGAGCATGAATATTAATGTGCTGATAGCGCATGATGTTCACCAGCAGCAACGGATCGATGACCGTCATTAACTTTTGGTCACCGTAGGCTACTAGGCGAGGACGTGTGCCTTTAGGTACTTGGTTGTCGACAAAGTGGTATTTAAAGTCTGGCTTGTCATAGGCCATCCATTTAAAGAATAGCCTAGGCATGCCTTCATAAGCCTCGACACTATGGCCTAGGAAATCCTCTACGGACTTATAGCGCCCACGATCTAGGCCTCGTAGCCAACCGCGGTCGACGGTGGCCTCTGGCGGCGTGATAACAAAGTACATATGCATGGTGTCGACATACTTCACATAGGTATTGTGCAGCACGTCAGCAATCTTTTTGCTACTAAAGCTATCAAAGCGAAAACGATCTACCAGTAGGTGCGGGATAGCATGTCGGTGTTCGGCCTTGGCGCGAATATAGCTATCCAACTTGCCATCGACAATGTTCACCTCTTTGCCGGTCAAACGCCCAGCATATTTAAAGTCATCACCAAGACTGTCGTAGTCTAGTAATAAACGACGCCAGATATCGGGGCTGATGATGGCAAAGTTCTGGCTGTCTAGGCCATGTTCAACCATATCTTCTTGTAGCAAAGGACGCAGAGTGCTCTTGCCTGCGGCTGAAGCGCCTTTGAGGCTGATTAATACGGGTTTGTTGGCATTTTGTACCCGCTCATAGCCTTGTTCTACAATAGCAGTCTCCATCAGCGGCGCTAGCTTGTGGCCAATAAAGCGGCTACCGTAGTCATTGCTCATGTGGTTGGTGATTAAAGTTTGTAGCAGCGCCCGATCATTGGGTAGGCGGCCTCGGTGAGTGGCAATGGCGCTGAGTACCACGTATAGACTTTTATAGAGGGTGGCCTGATAGTCGTCGGTGGCGCTTAAACCGAGTTGGCGGAGGTTTTTGATGGCGGCAAACTGCTTCTCTTCTACGCTTTGAGCTTGCTCACTCGAGGGGTTGGTAAACCACGCTCGCCAGCCACTTATAGGGGGTTCTCTTTTAACGGTAGCAAATAGGTGTTCATCAAGAAGATTGTTTACATCGTATTGGATTTGGGTCTGCAACTGACTAAAATCGCTGGCGATTTGCTGAGCGTTGGGCTGTATGTATTGTTGCTGGATGGTATCAAGAATTAAGCGAAACCGTTGGCCAAGCATCTCTTCATCATCACCTTCTGGCACTAGGATGTTGGCACTAACGCGGACTATTAGCTCATGCAATACCAGTCGTTGCCACGTGAAGGCGGCAAGGCGTTCTTGTTTGATTCCCGTGAGTTGATGTAAGTCTAAGGTGTTCTGATAGTCTGTGCTGCTGTTTTGGGAGTGGTATAGGCTTTCTAGTGGGCGCAAAGCTGCCGGCAATTCAGAGTCAAGGCCCGGTTGCCACGCGTGGTATTGAGTAGACTTGCTAGTTGCCATGTTTTTAGTAACCCACAGCTCTGATAGAGAGCGACTTTATTGCTACCTATTCAAACCCCTTTGTGGGCTAAAGGCAAGTGCTAGGCGGTCGGAACCGGCACCTTGGCTAAGGCCTGTGCTAGGGCATGGTAGGATGCTTTGGGTGTGCGCTCCATGTTGTCAAAGTCGACGTGCACAATACCAAAGCGCTTCTCATAGCCTAGGGACCACTCGTAGTTATCCAGTAAAGACCAGACAAAATAGCCTTGTACCGGCACGCCAGCAGCAATGGCGGTTTGTGTCGCTGCAAAGTGCTGGTTGAGGTAGTTGATGCGAGCCTGGTCGTTGATACTACCATCAACCACTGAATCGGCGTTTGCCATACCGTTTTCAGTGATATATATGGGGGTGTTACCAGTGTAGTCTTGTTGTACACGAACTAGAAAGTCCTGCAGGCCTTGGGGGTAGATATCCCAACCCATTTGAGTTTTTTCCAAGTTGCCATGGTGCTCCGTATGGCTTGGCCAAGGACCTTGGTTGGGTGCTAACCATTTGCAGGTGTAGTAGTTTAATCCGCACCAATCAACGGGTTGTGAGATTAAGGTCATGTCATCCTGCCAGTTGCTTGGCATATGCGGTTCAAGGCCTTCTAGTACAGCTTGAGGATAGGTGCCTTTAAACACGCCTTCTAGAAAGAAGCGGTTGTAATAATCATCGTAAAGACTAGCTGCCTGTTCGGCTGCTGCAGAGTCATCAAATGCAAAGGCCCATTCTAAGTTGGCAATCATGCCTAAATTGTCTTGCCCCATGCTGCGCATCACCTCCATGGCCTTGCCATGGGCTAGCAATACATGATGCATGGCGTGAGCTGTGGCGCGAATGTCCTTAAGGCCAGGCGCGTGGTGGCCTAGCATATGGGAAAGCCAACTGACGCACCAGGGTTCATTAATAGGCGCCACAGAGGCGAGGCGGTCGCCTAATTTATCAATCACAATGGCGGTATAGTCGGCAAACCAGTTGCCAATATCACGATTGCGCCAACCACCAAGGTCAGCCAAAGTGGCGGGCAGCTCCCAATGGTAGAGGGTGAGGTGGGGGGCAATGTTGCGTTCGCATAATTTGTCGACTAAGCGATCGTAGAAGTCCAAGCCTTGGTGGTTAATCTGGCCTTTGCCACTGGGTAGTATGCGCGCCCAGCTGGTAGAAAAACGATAAGCATCAAAGCCGCCTGCGGCGATAAGGTCCACATCTCCTTCGTAGCGTAAGTAATGCTCACAGGCCCGCTGGCCATGTTCATTGCGTACTACGTTATCACCTGTAGCGGCAAACGTATCCCAATGGGTGGTGCCGGCACCACCAAAACCGTGACCTTCAATTTGGTAGGCCGAAGTCGCCACGCCAAATTGGAAATCTTTGGGAAAATCTTGGCGGCTCCAGTTCATGTGTGTTCCACGGTATATTATTGAGGCACGGGGCCGGTTGAGCTGCCGACAATTAGTTGGGCCTCCAAGACGATCTGTTTTGGTTTTTGATCTGGCTTGTCGATAACATCCATCAATATCTGCGCACACAATTGGCCAGCTTCACGAATGGACGAACGGGTGGCAGTGAACACCGGTTGGGCTTCACCATTGCGTAGATAAGACAGGTCATCGTCGTGAATAACCACAGAAAAGTCCTTGCCAATACGCAAGCCGTTTTCGCCTAAGGCGCGGCGGATGCCAATGGCTAAGGTGTAGGAAGAAGCAACGGCGGCGGTAGGTGGCTGGTCCATAGCCAAAAGTTTGTTCATGGTTTCATAACCAAAGTGCTCGGTCATTTCGCTACTAAACATTAATTTTGGGTCAGCTTCTATGCCACGGTCTTTTAGTGCTTGGGTATAACCGTGGTTACGGCGAATGGCAAAATCCAGTTCTTCGTTACCGTTGATTAAGGCGATGCGGCGATGGCCTAAATCTAAGAGGAAGTTGGTGGCATTGATAAAGGCATGAGTGTTGTTTACATCGACGTAATGGTAGTCGTTCTTGCCCGTAGCGCGGCCGTGCACAACAAACGGCAGGCCTAGTTCTTTTAAGATAGCTACTCGCTCATCATTTTCTCTAGGGGCTTGCACGATAACGCCATCGACAGAACCTTTGGCATGCATGTCACGATAGGTTTCCGCCTGCTTATTGTTTTCCGTCAGAGCAAAATGGGTGTCATAGCCTTGGGTGCGGTATGTCTGAGCAGCGCCAGCCATAAAGTCACCAAAGATTGGGTTAAGCATTTCATGTTGGCTGGCCATTGGCAGTACAAAGCCGATCATTTTACTTTTTCCCGTGGCTAATGCTTGAGCCTTGGTGTTGGGCAGGTAGTTGTGTTTTTGCGCGGCAGCAAGCACTAGGGCACGGGTCTTTTCGCTGACCTCAGGATAACCGTTGAGGGCACGGCTGACGGTGGTTTGCGATATGCCTAGAATGTTGGATAGTTGCTTTAGGTTCATTTTGGTTATCCAAAGTGCTTTGAATTAATGCTGCTAATTAATACAAAATATTCTGATTTATTTTTTCATATATTGCAAGCGCTTAGGTTTAATCATAGGTCTAATAGTGATGTATATATGGTTTCTATAAGCAGAAATAAATAATAATTGGTTGACACTCAAAGCGCTTTGGGTGTTTAATTGGCAAATCCAAAGCGCTTTGAAAAGAATTTGGATTGCCACCCTTTATGTTAGGGGGCAAACTACTGATAAAAACAATGGAGAAAATTCCAATGATGAAGACATTCCTTCCTACTGCAATGGCGCTAGCCATGACAGCTGGCGCAGCTCAAGCTGGTGACGTAACCGTGTTTGGCCCTTGGTTAGGTCCAGACCAAGAAAACGTCGAAGCTGTATTGGCTGAGTTTGCTGCTCAGTCTGGTCATAACGTGAGCTACGTTGGTTCTGACAGCTTCGAACAGCAGGTTCGTGTTGATGCTGAAGCCGGGTCTGCTGCTAACGTTTCTGTATTCCCTCAGCCTGGTTTGGCTGCTGACTTGGCTAAAAATGGTTTCTTGACTCCATTGGCGTCAGGTACTGCTGACTGGGTGCGTGATAACTACGCGGCTGGTCAGTCTTGGGTTGATCTAGGTACCTTTGCTGGTGCTGATGGCGCTGACAGCCTTTACGGCTTCTTCTACAAGGTCGACCTTAAGTCTCTAGTTTGGTACAACCCAGAAAACTTTGAGGATGCTGGCTACGAAGTGCCAGGCTCTATGGAAGAGTTAAAAGACCTGACCAAGCAAATCGTTGCTGACGGTGGCACACCTTGGTGTATCGGTCTGGGTTCTGGTGGCGCTACTGGTTGGCCTGCCACAGACTGGGTTGAAGACTTGATGTTGCGTACTCAGTCACCAGCTGACTACGACAAGTGGGTTAGCAACGAAATGAAGTTTAACGATCCTAAGGTTGTAGCGGCCATCGATGAATTTGGTTGGTTTGCTGGTAACGACGCTTATGTGGCTGGTGGTGCTGGTGCCGTGGCATCCACGGACTTCCGTGACAGCCCTAAGGGCATGTTTAGCTCGCCAGCACAGTGCTACATGCACCGTCAGGCGTCCTTCATTCCTGCGTTCTTCCCAGAAGGTACCGTCGTGGGTGAAGATGCTGACTTTTTCTACTTCCCAGCTTACGCCGGTAAAGACCTTGGTGCGCCAGTATTGGGTGCCGGTACAGTTTGGGGTATCACCAATGATTCGCCAGAAGCTCATGAGTTGATGGCCTTCTTGCAAGATCCTAAAGCCCACGAAATCTGGATGGCCCGTAAAGGCTTCTTGACGCCGCATAAGGGTGTTGATACATCTGTGTTCTCTGATCCTACCTTGAAGAAGATGAACGAAATTCTACTAGGTGCCACTACCTTCCGCTTTGACGCATCTGACCTAATGCCTGGTGGTGTTGGTGCAGGTTCCTTCTGGACTGGTATGGTTGATTACGCTGGTGGCAAGAGTGCCCAGCAGACTGCTGATGAAATCCAGGCTTCCTGGGATGCTTTGAAGTAATCAAGTTGTTCAAGTAATATCCGCGGGCAACCACTGCGTTGCCCGCTTTTCCAATCCGCTTTGTAACTATTTAGGAATACTTTGACCAGTGTTTCACGGGCGCTCTTTGCCTAGCAAAACTAGTGTAATATTGATCAAATTGTTTCATTGACCAAAGGCAGTGGCATTATGCATCCCTCGATACAAGGTATCTTAACTATCCTAGTAGGCGTTGCCGTTTGTGTAACTTATTTCTACGCGTCTAACTGGTTGTTAGACCATGTTTTGTTTCGCGCCAAAGGCCCTAATGCAGGGCGCAATATTAATCGCGCCAATATGGTACGCCCTTGGTTGTTCTTGTTCCCAGCGTTAGCTGCCCTGGGCTTGTATTTGGCTTATCCTATTTTTGAGACGTTACGTCTTTCATTGACTGATCGCTTGCCTGGTAACCAATACGAATGGGCCGGCTTATCTAACTATAGCCAGATGTTCGCAGATCCTAAGTTTGGTGAAGCCCTACTAAATAACTTGTTGTGGTTGTTAGTGGTGCCAGCCTTTGCGACCGCCTTTGGCTTATTGTCAGCGCAACTAACTGACCGCATTGGTTGGGGTAATGTGGCCAAGGCCATTATCTTTATGCCCATGGCCATTTCCTTTGTCGGTGCCTCGGTTATTTGGAAGTTGGTTTATGATGCCAAGCCAGCGGGCCAAGACCAAATAGGTGTATTGAATGCCATCTACACCTATGTCACCGGTAACGACCCAGAAATCTGGTTAACGGTGATGCCATGGAACAGTTTCTTGTTGATGGTGGTGTTGATCTGGATTCAAACTGGCTTTGCCATGGTGATATTGTCTGCTGCCTTGCGAGGCATTCCAGAAGAAACCATAGAAGCAGCCATCGTTGATGGTGCTAATCCGTTTCAAATTTTCTTTAAGATCAAAGTTCCACAGATCATGCCGACAATCTTGGTGGTATGGACCACCATTACGGTTACCGTTTTGAAGGTGTTTGATATTGTCTTTGCCATGACCAATGGCCAGTGGGAAACCCAGGTCCTGGCCAATTACATGTTCGATAAGCTATTCCGTTCCAATGATTGGGGAGTAGGCTCTGCCGCTGCCATGGTGATTATGCTGCTGGTTACCCCCATTTTGTTCTTGAATATTCGCAACGCCCGTAGAGAGATGGAGTAACACATGCACGCTGTTCAAACACAATCTGGTTTAAAGTGGGCGGTACATCTTTCGGTACTGTTTTTAGTGGCCTTGTGGATATTCCCTACGGCAGGTCTGTTTGTATCTTCTTTTCGCACAGTGGATCAAATATCCAGCGGTGGTTGGTGGACGGCCATGTTTGCCAGTGAGCAAAACATGGTGATCCGTGCTGCCAAGCCAGAAATGCAAGTGCAAGAAGGTGATTTGTACGTTATCGAAGGCGATCTGTTTGCCCCAGCCAGTACAAAAACAATCACTGTTTGGGGCATTTCTTCTAAAGCCATTGATATTTACAAGGCCAGCGAAACGGCTGAGTTGCGCAAAGGTGGCAGCATTACAGTCATGGCCAATGGTCACTACCGCATGGTCAATGCCGAGCCATTCAAGGGTAGCCGAGGTCAGCGCGTGTTCGTCACAGCACAAGCCCCACCAGAGTTTACCTTTGATAACTACCGTAAGGTGTTATTCGATAAAACCAACGTGGAAGGTATGGCTGGTGCCTTTATGGCTACCATGACGGTGACTATTCCCGCCACCATCATACCTATTCTTATTGCCGCATTTGCCGCTTATGCCTTGGCATGGATGAATTTTCCAGGCCGCGCCCTATTGGTAGCGGCTGTGGTTGGTATGTTGGTTGTGCCGCTGCAGCTGGCACTTATTCCGCTGCTAAAACTACATATGAATATTGGCATTGGTAAAGGTTATATGGGGGTGTGGCTGGCACACACGGGTTTTGGTTTGCCCCTAGCTATTTATTTGCTGCGTAACTATATGGCTGGTTTGCCGCGAGACATTATCGAAAATGCCCGTGTCGACGGTGCCACCGAATTCCAAATATTTATGCGTATCATTTTGCCGTTGAGTTTTCCGGCCTTAGCATCCTTTGCCATCTTCCAGTTCCTGTGGACGTGGAATGATCTGCTAGTGGCCAAGGTATTCTTGATTGATGCAACCGGTCAGACGGTGGTAATGACGGCCAAAATTGTCGAATTGTTAGGTACTCGTGGTGGTAACTGGGAAATATTGGCCACCTCTGCCTTTGTTTCCATTGCTGTGCCCTTGGCCGTTTTCTTTGCCCTACAGAAGTACTTGGTACGTGGTCTGTTGGCTGGTTCCGTTAAATAGGATTGTTCGCTATGTTACAAAAAACAAATCAAGACTGGTGGAAAGGTTGTGTTATCTACCAAATCTACCCACGTAGCTACCAAGATACCAACGGTGATGGTATTGGTGATATGCAGGGCATCACCCAGCGTTTGCCTTACATTAAAGACCTAGGGGCTGATGCAATTTGGATTTCGCCTTTCTTTAAGTCTCCCATGGCAGATTTTGGCTACGACGTGTCGGATTATTGTGCCATTGATCCAATGTTTGGCACCATGGATGACTTTGATACCATGCTGGATACGGCCCATAAATTGGGCCTTAAGGTGATGATTGATCTGGTTTTATCCCATAGCTCCGATCAACACCCGTGGTTTGCCGAAAGCCGTGCCAACCGCGATAACCCAAAGGCCGATTGGTATGTATGGTCTGACCCTCAGCCGGACGGTACTCCACCCAATAACTGGCTATCCATCTTTGGTGGCTCTGCTTGGCAATGGGATGCCCGCCGTGAACAGTATTATCTGCATAATTTCCTAACCTCACAGCCAGACTTAAACTTCCACTGCCCAGCGGTGCAAGATGAGTTATTGAACGTTACCAAATTTTGGCTAGAAAAGGGCGTCGATGGGTTCCGTTTGGATACCATTAACTTCTACATTCACGATAAGCAACTGCGCTCTAATCCTCCCTTGCCAGTAGCAGAGCGCAATAGTTCAATTGCGCCGTCGGTGAATCCTTATAACCACCAAAAACATTTGTATTCTAAGAATCAGCCAGAAAACTTAGATTTCTTAAAGCGCTTCCGCAGTCTGTTAAATCAGTACCAGGGCCGCACCATGTTGGGTGAGGTAGGGGATGCTCAGCAAGGGCTAGAAATTTTGGGTGAATACACAGCCGGTGATGAACGTGCTCATATGTGCTACGCCTTTGAATTCTTAGGCGCGAACCCTATGACTCCAGATTGGATTCAGCAAACCTTTGCTAAGCTACAGGATGTTGCGCCTGACGGTTGGGCTTGCTGGGCCTTTTCTAATCATGATGTAGTACGCCACAAGAGTCGTTGGAACCTAAGTGATGAAGCTGTTAAGGCCTTTAATGCCCTAATGATGTGTATGCGTGGTTCCACTTGTATTTACCAAGGTGAAGAGCTGGGTTTTAGTGAAGCAGAGGTGCCATTTGAAGCCTTGCAGGATCCTTATGGTATCGAATTCTGGCCAGAATTTAAGGGCCGCGATGGCTGCCGTACCCCCATGGTGTGGGATGCCAATGCTAAAAATGGCGGCTTTTCCGACGCCGATACCTGGTTGCCCGTAGCGCCTAGCCAGCTGCCCAAGGAGCCAAGTGTTCAGGTTGGCGTAGCAGGTTCTATGCATAGTCACTACCGCAATACCATTGCCATGCGTCATGCCTATGCTGCCCTAGCCCAAGGCGAATTAGCTAATATGCAGGCCAATGGCAATGTGCTCACCTTTGAACGCAAGCTAGGTAATGAAGAAATATTCTGCGCCTTTAACTTGAGTGAAGAGCAGGTTATGGCTGATATGCCCGCAGGCCAATGGCAAAGTGTTGAGCAACCCCTAGCAGGCCTAGTCGCGCCAACAGCACAAGTAAATCTGGCACCTTGGCAGTATGTCATTGCCATGAAAACGAAATAACCCCTGTATAAACTGACGAGAATAGAAAAATGGCCGATTTAAAGCTCAACCAGATAGAGAAGACCTACAAGGGTAGCGTTAACGTTCTGAATGATATTAATTTGGATATTAAACAGGGTGAACTTATCGTCTTCGTGGGGCCTTCCGGCTGCGGTAAATCTACCTTGTTGCGCATGATTGCAGGCTTAGAAGACATTAGCGGCGGTGACCTATATATAGATGGCCAGTTGGTAAACGATATTCCTCCGGCCATGCGTGGCATTGCTATGGTGTTCCAGTCTTACGCCTTGTACCCGCATATGACCGTGCGTGAAAACATGGCCTTTGCCCTAAAGATCGCCAAAAAAACACCTGCAGAGGTCGAAGCAGCCGTAGACAACGCCGCCCGCATTTTGCAGTTGGATGCTTATTTGGACAGGTTGCCCAAAGCCTTGTCTGGTGGGCAGCGGCAGCGCGTGGCCATTGGCCGTGCCATTGTGCGAGATCCTAAAGTGTTCCTATTCGATGAGCCCTTGTCCAACTTGGATGCCGCTCTACGTGTGGCTACGCGCATCGAAATTGCTAAGCTTAAAGAGGCCATGCCAGATCGCACCATGATCTATGTGACCCACGATCAGGTGGAAGCCATGACCTTGGCAGATAGAATTGTTGTGTTGGCCGACAAGGGTATCGCTCAGGTTGGCTCGCCCATGGAGCTATACGAAACGCCAGAAAATGAATTTGTCGCCCAGTTTATCGGTTCTCCTGCTATGAACCTATTGCCTGGTGTCATTGTTGCAACGGGTGAACAAACCCAAGTGCAGTTGGATTCTGGTTCTATGGTGACCTCTGTTATCGCAACCTCTGCCGCTGATATGGGTAAGCAGGTGAACGTTGGTGTACGCCCAGAAGACCTAGTGCCAACGGAAGACGCTGGCATCTATCAAGCCCGCGTGGATTACACCGAGGCCTTGGGCGATGTGACCTTGTTGTATTTCCATCATGAAGGTAGTAACGAAGGTGTCACAGCTAAATTGCCTGGTATTCACATGAAATTGCGTGATCAGGTGGTGAAGGTGAGAGCTAATCCTGAAAAGGTGCACTTGTTCTGCGATGGCCTTTCCATGCGCAAGTAGCGTTCATTTTTAGTAAGTTTTCAGTATAGAGTATTGAGGGGTAACAGGTGAGTATTGGTAGGCTTGAGGCTAAGCCAATATTGCCGTTATCCTTTTTTTTTGAGGTGATGAAATGTTTGTTTGTTGTGGTGAAGCGTTAATCGACATGATTCCTTTGCAGGAAAATACCGGGCAAGGCGCAAACGGGCAGCAGGGCTTTGTGCCATTAGTCGGTGGTGCTATTTTTAATACGGCCATTGGTTTAGGTCGTTTGGGGGTGTCTGTAGGCATGTTATCTGGCGTGTCTATGGACATGTTTGGTCAACAATTACAATCGGCCCTACAAGCAAGCCAAGTTAACACCGATTTCCTTATACGCTCATCACTGCCTACGACATTGGCCTTTGTGAAACTCACCGATGGCCACGCAAGCTACACCTTTTATGATGAGAATTCTGCCGGTCGTAGCCTGGTCTCAGAACAGATGCCACACCTACCTAATAAGGTATCCGGCTTGTATTTTGGTGGTATTAGCCTTATCGCAGAACCGGCAGCTGACACTTATTGCCTGCTGGCCGAGCAGTATGCTGGTAGTAAGCTCATCATGTTGGATCCCAATATCCGTCCAAGTTTTGTGGGTGATGAGAAAACTTACCGTCAACGCTTGCGGCGCATGCTTGCCGTGGCCGATTTAGTCAAGGTTTCCGATGAAGACTTAGACTGGCTGGTGCCTGGCGGCGCAGATATACCCGAAAAGGTATTGCGTTTGCGTCAGCCTGCCAATCAATGGGTGCTGGTGACCAAAGGCAGCGCCGGCAGCGTCGCCTATGGCCCAAATAACCAGCTGGTGGAGCAAGGGGGTGTGAAGGCCGAAGTGGTAGATACCGTGGGTGCAGGGGATACCTTTAATAGTGGTTTTTTAGCCAGCTTGGTCGAACAAAACCTGGCTACCAAGGCTGCTGTTGCACAGATGACAGTGGCACAAATAAGCAAAGCCTTGCAGCTAGCAAGCCAAATCGCAGCGGTAACAGTATCTCGAGCGGGAGCTAACCCGCCTTGGAAACAAGAACTGGTATAGATTATGGCCTTCAATATTCCTTTCATCATGACCAGGACTGGTGGGAATAGCTGGCTAATAGGTAAACTATGCCGCTCGAAAAGGCTGGTGCTGGTTCAATATCTCTAAAAACGTCTGCACCTTGGTAGAACGGTGTAAGTCCTTGTGGGTAACGATCCAGGTGCTGGATTGCCACTCTGGCTGTGATGGCATGACCTGTACTAGTCCAGGGTATTGTTGGGCTTGCAAAGGTGAAATAAAGGCCAAGCCTGCGCCTGCCTGCAGGGCACTTGTCATGCTGTCAATTGAGCTAACCTGAAAGCTAATCCTGTCTAATAATTGCTGCTCTTGCAGCCAGGCCATAAAGGGCACCTGCAAAAATGTGCGGCTTAAGCCAATAAAACGATGTTCTTGTAGATCCTCTAGGGTTTGTGGAGTGCCATAGGTGGCCAAATAGTTTGGATGGGCATAGAGTGCTGCATCAAGGCAGGCGAAAGGGATAACGATATTATCCGGATCCTGGGGCTTGGTGCCGGCGCGAATGGCCACATGGGCCTCGCCAAATTCCATCTGAAATACACGTTTGCTGGCATGCAATTGTACTTCTAGTAGTGGGTGTTGCTGCTGTAGGTCGACCAAGGCCGGTACAATCAACTGGTCCAACCCTGGCAGGCTGGTTACGACAAAGTTGCCACCTAGTTGTTGTTGCTGTTGATCTAGTTCTTGGGCGAGCTGGCTAAAACGTTGTTCTGTGGTTTCGACTGCCTGGCGAAATTTTATGCCGGCTTCAGTGGGGGTATAGCCACGGCCATGGCGCTGGAATAAGGTACTGTTGAGGGCTTGTTCTAATTCGTCGATATGGCGGATAACGGTGGCCCGGTGTACTTCAAGGGCTGCTGCTGCCGCCGAGACAGTACCTAGGCGTAGTACATAAAGGGCGGTGCGAGCTTGTTGCCAGTGTTGCATAGATATATCATATTTTTGCGCAGTTGATGTGCGATTATAGAAGTTATATTGTAAAAATGCATTGTTTATAATGATCTCAACACAACGGCTTAATAAGCATGAAATAACCAAATTGAGAGACAGAATTATGCAAGTACTCGCTTTTTCGACCAGCAGCAATCAAACATCCATTAACCGCAACCTAGTGATGATGGCTGTGGCTGAGCTAGAACAGCAGTTAGGTGAAGCCGTGCAGCTTGAAACCATTGACATGAATGACTACGAGTTGCCCTTGTACACCCAAGCTCGCGAAGGTGAATCCGGTATTCCGGCACAGGCACAAGAGTTTTTTGCTAAAATAGGCGCAGCGGATGCCTTGATTATGGGCTTGCCCGAGCACAATGGTTATTACCCAGCCGTATACAAGAACTTGTTTGATTGGACTTCTCGTCATAATCAAGCGTTTTATCAAAACAAGCCCACTTTGCTCTTGGCTACTTCCCCTGGCCCAGGCGGTGCAGCAAGTGTTTTGAATATTGCCGCCCAGTCAGCACCTTATTTTGCTATGGATGTACGCGGTACTCTATCTGTACCTAGCTACTTTGATGCCGTAAATATGCATACAGGTGCCTTTAATGATGCTGCCCTTACGGCACAGCTAGCGGATCAGGTTACGGCTTTACGTGCCTAGTTCTAACATTTGGGAGTATTGTTTCTGGATAGGAGGGGGTAGGCTGAAGGCTTGACCCCGTTCGTTCTGGTTTGACACCTGCTACACAGCTTCAATTTAGTAAAACCCAAGTTAAATTCCCTCCAGTTAATATAAATACCCTTCACAGTTAATTTTTATTAAATTGACAGGGCACTTCATTGTGCTATTTTATATCTGTAATCAGTGTATACAGTATACTGAATATGGAATATAAAAAGATAAGGAGAATAACAATAATGACAAAACAAAACTGGATGAAATCCGTGCTCGGTGGCTTCGCACTCTCGGCCATGAGTGTAGCGGTCATGGCCGCGGCACCGATTAAAGTTGGTTTTATTGGTTCTATGTCTTCCGATTCTGGCTTAAGCGGTTTACGTGCCGCAGAAATTGCCATTGATGAAGTTAATGCTGCCGGTGGCGTGAATGGACAGCAGGTGGAGCTGGTTTCTGCCGATACCCGTGAAGACCCAACGGAAGGTCTTAAGGCCTATGAATTCTTGGCCGAATCGGCCGAAGTAGACTTTATTATTTCTAGCTCTATTGACGATGTGTCCTTGGCTTGGATGCCACGTTTTATGGAATACCA
>CALKFY010000092.1 GCA_938084925.1 uncultured Pseudomonadales bacterium | reverse complement strand
ACTAGGTGTCATATTGACTGGATTAATAGCCACCTGCGAAAAGCCTACGGAGTGATCTGGCAAATAGCTACCCACAAGGCTAAAAAGCCATTGTCGATTGCCATCGTTAATTTCTGCGCCCAGAGCCATATCTAACTGATCAACAGCAGCAAAGCTGCCACTGACATAATGTGCTGCGCCAGACTTCCAAGCCATATCAAATTTAATAAGATCATCATCGATGGCACGATTATAACTATAACCATATAGATCATACTCATTGGCTTGCGTGACCGGCGCACTATTCACGATGCCTAATACCGGTGCATTTTGTACAAACTTACCCATATACACAGCCCAATCAGAACCACTACCAGTCACCTTGTAGCGCAAGCCCCATTCTTTATCACCTTGCTGGGTAGTCGCGATTCCAGGCATGGCCGAAACCTGAGCATCCACGTTGGCAAATACCTGCAGCTCTTCTGGTCCCATATAGTGATTGTAAGCAACCAACCACTCTGGTTTAAATGCCCTACTCGTATCGGTCAAACCTGGAGCAGGATTAATAACATCCAAAACACCGGCACCTTCAACTTCGCCCCAACTATTAATATATCGACCTAGCTTAAAAGCGCCTTGCTCGGTACTAAGCTGCACTGTAGTACTGTAAATTTCCGCGTTAAACTCACCATTGCCCCAATTCTGGCTAGCTTTGATGTCAACGTCAGCATAGCCAGAAAGGCCCACAGTGGTTTCAGCTTCTAGGTGTAATTCACTATCTTGGTTAGTAGGACGGGCAAAACTACTTGGGTCATAAACCAAACTATGCTGCCACCACAATTCATAGGGGGCTTGGGCCAGCAATTCATCCGTATCCTCATCGCTAAAAGCTTCATCATCAAACATGTCTTCGCTATCGAATGAGTCTTCCAGTAACAAGTCTTCGGCCTGCACCACGGGTGTTAAAACCAAGCTAGCGACTAATACAGCATAACCTACGGGTAAGCGCATCATATCTCTCCTTGCTAACAATTATTTGGCTTGCTCACGTAATTTACCCAAGTGGGACTGACGAAAAGCAGCGTCTGTTAGAGCACGCTGAGTTAAGAAGTTTTCATCGATCTCGACACCAAAGGTGATGGCTTCAAGCTTCATATTGGTCAAACGCTGAGCAACAAGGTTAAACATAGTCAAACTACGGGTCACCCAGATATCGTTAATCTTTTCCATCTTACCCACCTGCATGCGCTTTACTAGATTGCCCTGCTTATCAAACATTTGCACCTTTAAAGCCACAAATCGTTCGGCGTCTACCCAGGTTTGAACCTTGCTATAGCGGGTTTTTTTCATGCGCTCAGGTGTCGCCACAGATTCAATGACATAGACGGGACGCCCCTTGTAATCACCTTCTTCTAACACAGCGTAGGTGTAATCATCTAGCTTGCCTGTTTCCATGTCTTCTGTGGTAATTTCTGAACCAAACATGCTAGTTGGCTCACTGTCTTCATCATCAGAGCCTGCAGCAATGCGCTTCACCTTACCCAAGGCTGACAGGTACAACCAAGTTTCATTGTCTTTATCACTGTCATCATAGGTCCAAGACAACATGCCTATGCCCTTTTCGCTAGCTGGCTGCAAAACAATAGCAATGGATTTGGAGTCTTTATTATCAACACCCATATTAATCTGTGCAGATTCCAATAGCTTTACACGTGGTTTTTCTACACACTTTAGTTTGCTGTTTTTTACCCCATATTTGCAGGTGGTTAATTTCATACGGTTAAAAGATGAATCGGTAGAAGCTCGTCGCGTATCGTCCATTTTTTGCACCACTTCACGGGCGCTCAAATCAGCAGCAGTAGCAGGTGTCATACCCACCATTAACAAGGCCCCTAGGGCCGTAGAAAGCACAGTCATCTTCATGATACAGCTCCTTTAAAATCAAGATTATCTTTTACGTCCTTTTGACCAAAACGCGGTTTAAACCACATGATCAAAGCTGGGAAGAACAACAGGTCACACAAGAGCGCAACAAAAATAGCCAATGAGCCGAACATGCCCACCTTAGCCAGGCCTAGGTAATCACTAAAGGCCAACATAAAGAAGCCACAACCCAGAATCAAACTGGTAAAGGTAACGGCTTGACCCACTTCCTTAATGGTCTTGGTCAAGGCAATTTTCATGTCACTGTATTTAGCCAAGGCCATACGGTAGTGCGTTATAAAATGAATGGTGTCATCCACAGCTATACCAATGATCAGCGGAGCTATCATCAAGGTATCGCCATCCAGCGGAATATCCAACAAGCCCATCAAACCAAATGTTAACGTGGCAGGTATCAAATTGGGAATGATCGCCATCAAGCCAGCTTGCACCGAACCTAAGGTCAGCACCATCAACATAGAAATTATGGCAACGGCCAAAGCTAAACTTTGGAACTGACTACGGCTCAAATCATCCATCAAACGCATCATCAAGGCCAAGGTGCCCGTAGGGTGCACGTCCATATCAGGATACTGTGCCTTTAGTGGCGCAAAGGCTTGTTCTATATCCGCATTCAGCTTGTCATACAGTTCCGTATAATCACTTGAACCAGCATTGAGCAAGGTGAAGTTAATGTGGCTAGCCGAGTAGTCATCATTAACTAACGCCCGACGCTCCTCTGGGTTAGCACTGTTAAACAGGTACAACAGCTGGGAAACAGTCATAGACGAATCCGGGATGGTGCGATACTTTTCACTACCATCTTGCATTACTGCATGGGTTTCCATCACCACATCAGCCAAGGAATTACTGGTCACCACAAAACGGCTATAGGTGTTTTCTACATGCACCTGCAAGTCGGCCATAGTTTGAAGCACAAAAGGATCGTACAGAGCATCTGATGAGCCCATATCCACCATTACCTCTACTACACCTGTACCAGACATATTGGCATCCACTACCTGATAGGCAGTACGTAAGGTAGTGCCTTCACGATACAGTTCGGCAAAGTTTGAATCTATCTTCACCTGCGTAGCACCGTACATACATACGGCAAAGGTCCCGATAAAAATCATATTCACTAGATGACGGTGGCGCTGTACAAAATATGGGGTTTTATCCAAAATAGGTTGCAACCAATGGCGTTGCGCTGCCTCTTCTTCTGTCTCACCTTTTTTAACTTTGATGCGCGGGTGCCAAAGATCCAGCAATACGGGCAGTAGCACAACGGTATAGATAAAGGCCATCAACACACCGGCAGCGGAGGTCAAACCAAAAATCACAAACTGCGTCATGCCCGTTGCGGCAAGAGCCGACATGCCAGCCATAGTGGTAATGGTGGTTAGCAAAATAGGCAGACCAGTTTGACCATAAGCTTCCGTTAAGGCTTCTTGGTGGCCCAAGCCTTTACGTAGGAAATATTGATAGCTGCTCATGACGTGCACGCAATCTGCCACACCGACCGCCACAATCAGCATCACCGTTAAGCTAATTAGCTGACTGGTGGCAACACCCAGCCAGGACACACCACCTACTACGTACATGGCACTTAAACCGATTGCGACGAGAGGCCAGATTACTGCGCTCACAGAATGGAACAAACGCCATAACAAAATAATAATGACTAACACGGTACCCAATGACAACAAGCCTGCTGTCACCATGGTCTCCATAGCCAAATCCACCATGGCGGCGCCACCGATAGGGTAGAAGTTAAACTGCTCTAGCATCTCAGGAGTATTGTAGAGCGCGGCCACTGGCTCCATAAAGCCAAGATACAAAGTGGAATCCATGTCCTGGAAACGTACTTCTGTGATTTCAGCTGATAGATCCATCTCACCACTAAAATCATCATCAAAACTGTCTAATTCATCGGCTTCCAAAAAATCAGTGCTCGCGCCTACAAGATCCTCTTCAATGGGCATAGCACCAAAGTCAGTAGTAATCATGACGGCGCCAAAGCGGAAGTTATTGGAGAACATGGCTAGGGGCAAATTATTTTGCTGCATGGCAGTTTGCTTAAGCTGATCACGCTCAGCATCCGTCATAGCAAAGTTTTTCACTAGCCGCGGTGAAGTTAATGAGTCGCCTTCATTCACCTGAATACGCACATTGGTAAGAGACTGTACGCGTTTTATGTGGGAGAGAAAATCAATTTGTTCGGCTGTTATACCTAGCTCAGCTAGGGTCGCGTCATCAAGGTCTTGCCAGTTCTTTAGGCGCTGGGTTAACTGGTCGACTAGGCGTAAAGACTGTTCAGAGAACACATCGCCATCTTTGGCCTCATACACAATGTACAAGCCATCATCACTACCAAACTGGGCACGAAATTCATCCAACGACTGTAGTACAGGGTCATCTTCCTGAAACCAGGAGTCCATGGTGACATCCATGGCAAAACGACTCAGCCCCATTGCCATGAAGATCGTTAAGACTAGAGCTGTAAGCAAAACCCACCAACGATATGGCCGCAGACCGTTGGGAATACCAGCAAACCAAATACTCAAAGACGATAGTATGGATGTCATTATGTGCCTCTCCGCATTACTCTCTTTTATTAATTATTCTTGTTGGCTTTTAAACTACTAGCAACTCTTACCGCTCACCTTATAGGCAATAATGCCTAGCCATTCTTTATATGCCGTATTGAGATTACGTAGATGCTTGGCAAAGTCCCAATCCATGCGCCAGAGATTATTCGCACGGCTACGAAAATCTACTGGGTAGGCCTGCATAGGCCAATCAACCTTGCAAAAAATGGCCATAGACCGCGGCATATGAAAAGCACTAGTCACCAACAACCAGTTGCCTCCTACTTGCGGATTAACCAATTGTTTACTCAGCACGGCGTTTTCCACTGTATTGCGTGACTGCCCCTCAAATATAACTCGTTCATGAGGTACGCCATGGTCAGTCAACATCTGCTGAATTACCTCAGCACCGGTCATGCCTTGATCTGTCATGCGACCCGTGCCACCAGTAAAAACGATGGGCGTTGGTGTAGGTAGCTGAGTAACCATTTGCAACAAAGCCAATGGCCGCTCGCCTCCACTGCCTAAGGATACTTGTTGCCATGCCGCTGTTTGAGCGTTTTGTTCACCACCACCAAGTACAATCACACCATCAACCTGATCAGCCTGCAAAGCTATGGGCGAATACTGTTTTTCCAACTGATAGAGAGCCCACTCCCCGACAGGAAATAAACCAATAGTAAAACAAGTGAGTAACAAACTAGCTAATAGCCAACGCGCCAAACGCTGCCAAGCCATAAATACACACACAACACCAGCAGCCATCCACAAAAGCAATAAGCTATCTAAGGCTACCAGCACCCAAGCTAGCTTGGCGACATAAAAGAACAGACTATCCACGAACTAGTTAATACCTAGGCGCTTAGCAATTTCTTCTGCTGGCAAGTAACCAGGCCATAATTCACCAGAATCCAAAACAATGGCAGGAGTGCCATTAAGACCCATTTGCTGACTTAAAGCATAGTGATCTGCCACTGGATTGTCACAAGCTACAGGAGATGCCAATGGTGGCAACTTGTCGTGAGCACGTTGCTTAGCTTCGGTTAAGAAACTGTTAGGGTCTTCTGCACACCAAGCGTCAGCTAAAACTTTATGAGACGATGAATCAATACCAGCACGAGGAAATGCCAAGTAGCGTACTTCAACGCCCAGAGCGTTTAGCTTTGGCATTTCGGCATGTAGTTTTTGGCAGTAAAAGCAATCAACATCGGTAAAGACTGTGAGCGTTGCTTTGGTTTCACCGTCAGCTTTAAATACCCAGGCATCTTGTGCAGCAGCACCTTGCATCATGCTGGCACGAACTGTTTGTTGATCCAGCTCGGTTAGATTTATCAGGCCTTCTCCAACCCGGTTTTGGTACATGGTACCAGCAAAAAAATGCTCTCCGTCAGCACTCATATATAGGGTGTCGCCGGTGTTCAGAAGGACTTTATAAACGCCAAACATAGGTGTGGTGTCGATAGTTACCACCTGCAAACCCCCATTAATACGTTCCACACTTGCATGTAAGTCTGGATAATCCTGTGCCCAAGCCACTAGACTGCATAAAGACAAGCTAATAACACCAATAAAACGTTTCAATGACATAACTAAATTAACCCCTAGGGTGGTGATGTTGATGAAGTTCTTGCAAACGATGGTTCGCAACATGAGTATATATCTGCGTGGTGGATAAATCACTGTGCCCAAGCAACATTTGAATAACACGTAGGTCGGCACCGTGGTTCAACAAATGGGTAGCGAAAGCATGGCGCAAGACGTGAGGAGACAAAGGCTTTTCTATGCCTGCCGTTTTAGCATGAGCCTTAATGCGATACCAAAAGGTTTGCCGAGTCATTTGCGTACCGCGTTGGCTGGGAAACAGAACACCCTGTTCGCCCACCGCTAATAATTCGATACGCGCTCCCTTGAGATAGGTTTCTAACCAATCCTGCGCTGCCTGCCCCATTGGCACCAAACGTTCTTTTGAGCCTTTACCAACTACCTGCACCACACCTAAGCTAGGTTTAACCTGACTAGTCTGTAGACTAACCAATTCACTTACCCGCAAGCCACTGGCATATAACAGTTCCAACATGGCACGATCACGCAAACCAAGAGCGGTGCTAGTATCGGGGGCGGCTAGTAAAGCCTCGACGTCGGCTTCGGTTAAAGACTTTGGCAAAGGTCGACCCAGTTTTGGTGCCTGCACAAGGGACGTGGGATCCACACTGATGCGGTTTTCTCTCACTTGCAGTTGATAATAGCCCTTCAAGCAGGACAACTTGCGCGCCACACTACTAGGCTTAGCCCCTTCCATACTCAGGTCCGCCAAGTAACCCAACACATCCATGTCGCGTGCTTTAATCAACTCCAAACCATGGGGCAACAACCAAGCCTGAAACTGGCTTAAATCACGAGCATAGTTTTCCAAGGTGTTATCACTCAAACCCCGCTCTAGCCATAGGGCCTGCAGGTAGTCTTGAATGTCTGGGTGGTAGGTCTTTTTCATAGGTTTTATGGTAGCACATTAGGAGTTGCTTAACTGACTTTTTGGATAGCTTGATACGGAGTCAGGCACCCATGTCTTTGACATACGAGCCAGACACCTAGTGCTAAATAGCGGGCACAAAAAAGCCCCGCTAGGCGAGGCTTTTTAACAGGTTTTATCTACTTACTTTGCAGTAGAGCTGCCCATGTATTTAAAGAATTCACTATCCGGTTCGATCAGCATCATGTCGCCACCGTTACCAAAGGTCTTACGGTAAGCATCCAAGCTACGATAGAAGCTGTAGAATTCTGGATCTTGATTGAAGGCAGCCGCATAGGTAGCAGCAGCAACGGCGTCGCCATCACCACGTACAAGTTCGGCATCACGGTAGGCGTTGGCCATCAATACCGTACGTTGACGGTCGGCGTCAGCACGGATACCTTCGGCCTTTTCCTTACCTTCGGAGCGTAGCTCACGAGCTTCACGCTCACGTTCAGACCGCATACGATCGTATACAGACTGACTTACGTCTTGTGGTAGGTCTACACGCTTTACACGTACGTCGACAACTTCAATACCCATGTCTTCAATAACAACGGCATTTAGCTCTTCACGTAGTTCGTTCATCAACTCATCACGTTGACCAGAAACTACTTCTGTAAGAGTACGTTCACCAAACTGGTTACGCAGACCCGTATCAACACGTGAGGCCAATAGCTTGGCTGCTGTGTTTTCGATACCGGAGGTAGCGGTATAGTAGTCGGCCACGTTACTAATACGCCACTTGATGAATGAGTCGACAATCAACCCCTTCTTTTCTAGTGTCATATAACGTTGTGGACGCGCATCCAAGGTCAATACACGAGCGTCAAACTTACGCACGGTGTTAACAAAAGGCACCTTAAAGTGCACACCCGGTTGAATATCAAACTGCACTACTTCACCAAACTGCAACATGATGGCACGTTCGGTTTCTTTAACAACAAAGATTGAAGAAGACGCAATCAATAGCGCTACAAACAAGCCCATTAGGCTAACTAAAGTACGAGATGTCATATTAACGAGACTCCCTTGTGCTAGAGCTTGTGGTGCGGCTGTTAATTTGCTGGATTACCTGATTGGTAAGCTGGTCCAAATCGGCATTGTTTGCCGTGCTGCCACCACTATAGGTGTTGGTGCTAGTACGGCTAGAGCTGCTCATGATTTGATCCAGTGGCAATACCATCATGTTATTACCGCCTTCAACATCAACCAATACCTTGGAACTGTTAGACAATACGTCTTCCATGGCTACAATGTACAAACGTTCACGGGTAACTTCTGGTGCCTTTTGGTATTCCGTCAACAACTTGGTAAAGCGAGTTGATTCACCTTCGGCACGTGCCACAACTTCTTCACGATATGCACTGGCTTCTTCCATCATACGCTGAGCCTGACCACGTGCTTCTGGCACGATGCCGTTCGCATAAGCTTCGGCTTCGTTCATTACACGTTGTTCGTCTTCTCGCGCCTTGATAACGTCATCAAATGCATCTTGAACTTGGGAAGGTGCCGTGGTGTTTTCAATGTTCACCTTACTCACTTCCAAACCGTTCTGGTAATCATCCAAGTAACCTTGTAGACGCACCTGCACTTCTTCGGCTAGTACAGCACGACCTTCGGTCAAAACGTCATCCATGGTAGAACTACCTACTACGTGACGCAACGCCGATTCAGTGGCTTGCGCCAAGCTGTTCTCTGGGGCGCGTACTTCTAGCAAGAAATCTTTAGGATTGGAAACAACGTATTGCACGGACAAACCAACTTCAACGATGTTTTCGTCTTTGGTCAACATCAATGCTACGTGATCGTGGTTACGTACCGCGGTCACGTTTACCTTGGTAACGTCGTCCACTAGAGGTGGGTTCCATTGTAGACCCGGCTGAACCGTCTCTAAGAACTTACCCAAACGTAATACTACGGCGCGTTCCTGTTGGTCGACCGTATAGAAACCCATACCGCCCCAAACAATGGCTACTACTACCGCTATCACACCAATTAGCTTACCGCTTGGTGCCGGAGCAGATTGCTGACCACCGTCAGAACCATTACCGCCATTACCGCCGCTACCACCGAATAGGCCATTGAACTTTTCCACTAGCTTACCTAGTGCTTCGTCCAAGTCTGGTGGTCCCTGGTTAGGGCCACCTGAGCCACGATTTCCCCAAGGATCTTGATCCTTGCCGTTATTACCCGGTTCATTCCAGGCCATAATTGTCTCCTTTTAGAGGCTATAACTTAACTTTCGTCCCAAGGCTGTCTGGGTTTACCCACAAACGGCTCTGGATCCATACCCAGCTTGCTGAGTATTTGTAATAATTCTTTGTGCGCTAGACGCACATCCAGCAACATGTTGCCGTTTTCGTCTATGCTTTCTTGCGTTACGGCGTTGCTAGCATATAGCTGCGCCCGCATCTGACCTTGTTTTGGTTCAAGGCTAATCTGCTCAACGTACATTTCGTCGCCTAGCAGCTCTTGAATTGCTTTTAACAGCAGCTCGCTACCTTCACCTGTTAAGGCCGATAACCAAACTCGATAAGGTTTACCATTTTCATCACGATCAATTCGTGGCTGCGCATCTTCTAGGCGGTCTATTTTGTTGTAAACCAGCAGCGTTGGCAATTCTATTGCATCAATTTCCTGCAACACATCGTTTACTTCGCCAATATTCTCGTCACGCATGTCATCACTAGCATCCACGATATGTAGCAATAAGCTTGCTTCAGCCGTTTCTTGTAGGGTCGCGCGAAACGCATCGACAAGCTTGTGCGGTAGGTGACGAATAAAACCAACCGTGTCCACCAATATAGTGGGGCCAACATCGGCGATTTCAAGACGTCTAAAAGTTGGATCCAAAGTAGCAAACAACTGGTCAGCTGCATACACATCCGCAATGGTAATGCGGTTGAACAAACTGGACTTGCCGGCGTTGGTATAACCGACCAAAGATAACGTAGGCACTTCGGCACGACGGCGAGCACGGCGCCCCTGTTCACGTTGCTTGCGCACTTTATCCAAACGCTTCAACAAAGACGTAATACGAGCACGTAATAAACGACGGTCTGTTTCTAGCTGAGTTTCACCCGGACCACGTAAACCAATACCACCTTTTTGGCGTTCAAGGTGAGTCCAGCCACGTACTAGGCGCGTAGACATATGCTCAAGCTGAGCAAGCTCTACTTGCAGCTTACCTTCGTGGGTACGAGCACGCTGGGCGAAGATATCAAGGATTAAACCAGTACGATCCAGTACGCGGCACTGGAATTCATGTTCCAGATTACGTTCTTGACCAGGGCTTAAGGAATGATTGAAGATAACAATTTCAGCTTCATGCTCTTTTACTGCAAGGCGAATTTCTTCTACCTTACCGGAACCTATATAGGTTTTTGGATGAGGATGGGCACGAGCACCACCAATCATCATAATGGGTTCTGCCCCAGCTGAGGTTACCAGCTCTTTTAATTCGTTGGCGTCTTCACGCTCACCTTCTTGGCCCATTTCCATATGGACTAGTATGGCGCGTTCACCACCTTCATGACGTTCAAAAAACAATACTTGGGCCTAAATGTAATCGAGCACCCAAGGGTGCTCGTTTAACAACACAAACATCTTTACTAAATCAGATGCTCGTTAGAGATTTGGTGCTTAGGGTTGAATTAACCCATCTCTTCTTCGGTTGGAACCTTAACTGGACGTGAAGGTACAACGGTAGAAATAGCGTGCTTGTAAACCATCTGTGAAACTGTGTTCTTCAACAAAATCACAAACTGGTCAAATGATTCAATCTGGCCCTGCAGCTTTATACCGTTAACCAGGAAGATGGAAACTGGTACACGCTCCTTGCGCAGAACATTCAGATAAGGGTCTTGTAGGGTTTGCCCTTTTGACATTGGTAACTCCTTTAATTTAGATTTTGCCCCTCTCGGGGTGCATGCAGTCTGCTAAAATCCCGACTGCGGCGGGATCAACTAACCCAAAACAGCCATAAAACAAAACTGTTCCCAAGTTATATGGTCATTCTATCTAATAATTTCAATACAGTGAATGCTAAATTGCTATCCAAACTGTCAAAATAGTGTAAATCTGGCCAACTACGTAGCCAAGTAAGCTGCCTCTTAGCTAATTGTCGGGTGGATACCACACCTTTATGGATCATAGTGTCATGATCAAACTCACCATCTAGGTACTGCCACATCTGTCGGTAGCCAACACAGCGCATGGAAGGCATATTCAAATCCAAATCACCACGGGCTCGTAAAGCCGCCACTTCGTCTTCAAAACCCTGATCTAACATAATCTGAAAACGGCGTTCAATGCGCTCATGCAATACGGTGCGCTCCGGTGGCCACAAGCCAATAGAAATGACGTTATAGGGTAGTTGGTATGCCTCTTGCCGAGCCCAGTGGCTAGTCAGGGTTTCCCCACTAATAAGATAGACTTCCATGGCTCTTAGTACACGCTGACTATCCGTCTCATGTAATCTTTGCGCAGCTTCTGGATCCACCTCAGCTAAACGAGCATGCAAGACTGGCATACCTTCGGCCAGCACGTCCGCTTCTAGTTGCGCGCGAATGGCTGGATCAGACTGTGGCAAATCCGCAAGACCGTCTTTTAAGGCCTTGTAGTACATCATGGTACCACCAGCCAACAAAGGAATATTGCCACGAGCAGTAATTTCTGCCATTAAAGCTAAGGCGTCTTCACAAAACTCAGCAACAGAATAGGCTTGCGATGGGTCACGAATATCAATTAGATGATGGGGTGCCAAGGCCAAGGTTTCGGCATCGGGCTTGGCACTGCCAATATTCATATCGCGGTAAATCAGCGCAGAATCAACGGAGATGATTTCGCAATTGTGTTTTTGCACTAGTTCCACAGCCAAATCCGTCTTACCGGCGGCCGTAGGACCCATTAAGAATATCGCAGGCGGTAGGCTGTTATTTGTCAGCGTGTTATCCGTCACCTTACTGCCCCCGCATAAATAGCTTGTCTAGCTCAGCCAAACTTAACTGCGTCCACGTGGGGCGACCATGATTACACTGGCCGCTACGTTCCGTACGCTCCATATCACGCAATAAAGCGTTCATTTCGGTTACGGATAAACGGCGGTTAGCACGTACCGCACCATGACAGGCCATGGTGCCCAATAATTCATTATGCGCAGCACGAATACGGTCACTGGTGCCGTAGGTAACCACGTCAGCCAAAACATCACGCACTAGCTGCTCTATGTCGGCATGCTGCAATACACTCGGCACCTGACGCACAATTAGCGTCTCGTTGCCCGCGCGGTCGATAAGCAAACCCAACTCTTCAAAGGCATCCTGACAGGATTCTACGTGATCGGCTTCGCGACTACTCACGGCCATAGATAAAGGCACCAGCAAAGGCTGAGCCCTCACACCTTGATCTTGTAGCGCCGTTTTCATGTTCTCATAAACAATGCGTTCATGGGCCGCATGCATATCCACTAAGGCTAAGCCTTGGGCATTTTCGGCAAGGATATAAATACCGTGCAACTGCGCCACTGCAAAGCCCAAAGGCGGCACAATAACTTCACCGGTATTGGGGTCTATATGTTCCGCTTGCACAGCAGGACTTTCGCTTGGCGCATGCAAACTGCCATACACTTGAGTTTGCTCTTGCAACTGTTCTGGGCTGGCGGACATTTGCGGCCTGTAGCCACCCATATTGGCAAAACCACCTGTGTTATCACTACCGACAGTATTATTGGACGGTGCAATGGCCAATTGGTTTTGGCCAGCAAACACACCACCACCTATGCCTTGTGCAGGCTGTGTCACCGGCGCAATACCGAGCTCACCCAGACCACCACCAGTAGGTACTTCGGGGCGCACATCTGCCAAGGCTTTATGTAGCGAACGGAAAATAAAATCGTGCACTAAACGACCATCACGAAAACGCACTTCGTGTTTGGTAGGGTGCACGTTAACGTCTACCGTGGCGGCATCTAGTTCTAGATACAAAACAAAAGCAGGGTGGCGGCCATGATATAAAACATCACGGTAAGCCTGACGTACCGCGTGACTAACTAGCTTGTCACGCACCACGCGACCATTAACAAAGAAATACTGCAAATCTGCTTGGCTACGGGAGAAAGTTGGTAAACCGACCCAACCCCATAAACGTAAGCCAGGGGCTTCCATTTCAATATGCACAGCTTGTTGCATAAAGCTGGGCCCACATACGCTAGCAACGCGCTTTTCTTGCGCCACTTGCTGACTTGCAGGGCGTAGGTTATGGATCACCTTGCTGTTGTGCTTAAGCTGGAAACCCACATCCATACGGCTTAATGCCAAGCGCTTAATGACTTCTTCAAGGTGCCCAAATTCGGTTTTTTCGGTACGTAAGAACTTGCGACGCGCAGGCGTATTAAAGAACAAATCCCGCACTTCAACAGTGGTACCTACAGGATGCGCCGCTGGCTGTAACTGAGCAGACATATCGCGACCTTCAGCAAATACTTGCCAAGCGCTATCTTGACTTGCGGTGTGTGAAGTTAGGGTAAGACGGGCAACAGAACTGATACTGGCCAAAGCCTCACCACGGAAGCCTAGGCTATTCACCGCTTCCAAATCATCGAGGCTAGTAATCTTGCTGGTCGCATGACGACTTAGAGAAAGGGCCAAGTCATCCTTATCAATACCCGAACCATTATCACGCACCCGCATAAGTTTGACGCCACCTTGGTCAACGTCAACTTCAATCTTATCGGCACCAGCATCAAGACTGTTTTCTAACAGTTCTTTTATTACCGAAGCTGGGCGTTCAACCACTTCACCGGCGGCAATCTGGTTAGCTAAGCGCGGGCTTAGTAGATGAATTCGGGACATAGTTTATCCTGCTGGAATGGTCAGCTTCTGGCCAATTTTCAAAACCGATTTGCTGGTCATGCCATTAGTTTTTCGTAACTTATTAACGGTGGTGTTATAACGCTGAGCAATTCCCGAAAGAGTATCACCTCTCACCACCTTATATTTAATTTGTGTGCGCTTGGCTTCTACCACTGTAGCAACATAGGTATTGGCCACAGGGTTAGCGTAAAAGTACTGGCGGATACCCGTCGCGATAGCCTTGGCCATTTTCTTTTGATAACCGGTTGTGCGTAATTTAGCGGCTTCGCCTGGATTAGAGATAAAGCCAGTTTCCACCAACACTGACGGAATATCCGGTGATTTCAACACCACAAAACCTGCTCGCTCCACGTGTTTTTTGTGCATATGAGCCATTTTCGTCATATTGTTATGGATGTAAGCTGCCACACCTTGGCTAGTAGAGTGGCTATGAGTCATGGATAGATCTAACAAAGTTTTGACGAGGTCTTCTTCTTTGTCATCAAGGCTTACACCACCAATACCACCAATCAAATCCGCACTGTTTTCTTTTTGCGCCAACCAACGACCCATTTCACTGGTGGCTCCACGCTTGGACAAGGTCCATACCGAAGCGCCACGAGCTTTACTGTTCTTGAAAGCATCAGCGTGTATGGAAACAAACAAGTCCGCACTGGATTTGCGGGCCTTGGTTGTACGCCCACGCAAACTAACGTAATAGTCGCCGCTACGTACCAATACGCCTTCAAAACCAGGCATACGATTAATTTCTTGCTGCAGATACTTACCAATGGCCAACACCACGTGCTTTTCACGCAGCTTTTTACCATTGTATTTAGGTCCTAATGCGCCAGGGTCTTCACCACCGTGACCAGGGTCGATAGCAATGACGATATCGCGCTGGCTGTTGAGCACATCCAGGCTCTTTATAGCCTGCTGCTTGCTCGGCGCCGAACTGACCTTTGCACCTTCCACTTTGTAATTAGTTAGGTCAATAACCAAACGATTACCGTAGGACTGATTGGGTGCCAAGGTGAACACCTTAGCGTTGACTTTATGGTGCAAGTCAATAACCAGACGCAACTTATTATCAGGTCGCTGACTAGAGCGAATAGAGGCAATAGGGCTACCCTTATAATCCAGCTTAGCCACGGACGTTTGTAGACGGCTAGCAGGCAAATCCAACACTAGACGCTCTGGATTAGTGAGACGAATCACTTCGTAGGTAACAGGGTCCGTAATATCTAATACCACACGCGTGCTATCGGGCGCAGGCCAGATACGGACGTTTTTGATGTCTGCCGCAAACACACTGGAAGATAGTAATAGCAGAGTGACAAATAGGTTTAACAACCTAATCATTGTTCGCTCCCCGTGTAGCATGAGAAGGTGTTAAATGCTCCAACAAATTTTGCGCCGTTGCCGAAAGTGCATCAAAGGTCAGCTGTCGCTGTGGACCTTCACCAGTAATGGAAATAACCAAATCGGCAGAGGGTAATACACCAGCGCCCTTATCAGGCCACTCGATCAAATTCACTGCTGTATCGGTGAAATAATCTCGAATACCCAAAAACTCTAATTCTTCAGGATGCCCCAGACGATACAAATCAAAATGATTAACCTGCTGCTGAGCAAATTCATAGGGTTCCACTAGCGTGTAGGTGGGACTCTTTACCGCACCTTGATGACCAAAATGACGAATCACACCACGGATCAAAGTGGTTTTTCCCATACCCAGGTTACCTTGTAAAAACACCACCAAACCACAGGCAACAGTATCGGCAGCGGAACCCAATTGTTGGCCGAGGGCCACCATTGCGTCTTCACCCTTTGCTTCAAGTCGTAGTTGTTTGGTCATGTCTAATAAGGCTAGTTTAAAAATTTGGAAACAGGTTCACATATAAAGCACACATAATACCTTGTCAGTGGTGACATGCGTAGTCTTTAGACTGCAAAACAAGGTAAAATATCCCCATGTCAGATACTTCTCCCTCTAGCACAGCAGCAGCGCCCCCACCCCAAGACGCTGCACCGACTGCACCCAACCTAAGCCAACAGCAGCTAGTTGAATTAAAACAACAAATTCAGCTACTTGCCAAAAACTATGGCTTTGCGGATATGGGCGTGGTTAATCCACAGCTAGAGGGCGCAGGCGCACGCTTACAAAGCTGGTTAGATAAAGGCTACCACGCCGCTATGGCTTACATGGCCGAACACGGCACCAAGCGCTACCGGGCAGAAGAACTAGTACCCGGTACCGTGCGTGCTATCTGCCTCAACATGCACTACCTAGATCCCGAGATCACCACCAAATCCTGCTTAGAGGACGACCAACAAGCCTATGTTGCACGCTATGCCCTAGGCCGCGACTACCACAAACTAGTACGCAAGCGCTTGGCACAGCTAGCCAAAGCCATTGAAGGCTTAATTGGCCCTTATGGATTTCGTGTATTCGTTGATAGCGCCCCCGTCATGGAAAAGCCCATGGCCCAGCAAGCAGGCCTAGGCTGGCAAGGCAAAAACACGCTACTAATTAATCGCAAAACTGGCTCTTGGTTTGTACTGGGCGAGATCTTTATCAACCTCCCTTTGCCTACAGACGAGCCTTACGATAAAGACCATTGCAGCCGTTGCACCGCCTGCATGGATGTTTGCCCCACCAATGCCTTCCCCGAACCCTACGTACTCGATGCCAACAAGTGCATTGCCTATCTTACCATTGAGCACAAGGGTGCTATTCCTATAGAAATTCGGCCACTTATGGGTAACCGCATATTCGGTTGCGATGACTGCCAACTAGCCTGCCCGTGGAACCGCTACCCACAAGCCACCGTAGAAAACGACTTTAAGCCACGACATAATTTGGACCAAGCTAGCCTAATAGAACTGTTTAATTGGACAGCAGAAGAATTTGACCAGCGCACCCAAGGCTCGCCAATAAGGCGCAGTGGCTATGAGGGTTGGTTACGCAATATTGCTGTAGCACTAGGCAATGGCAATCCTACGGCCGCAGCCAAAGCAGCCCTAACAAGCCGTTTAGATTATGCATCGGAAATGGTGCAAGAACATGTGCAATGGGCTTTGCAGCAATTGCAGCTTAGGGCTGAGCTGAGTATTCCGTTGGAACCCCTACCCTTATTGGATATTGAAGCTAGGAAGCTTAAGCACCTGCGCTAGCAGCTATCTGCTCAGCATCCAGTTCGATAGCCTTACCAAAACCCATCACCAGACGAGCACTAGTTGGCTGCAGCTGTAAAAGGTGGAAATCACCTAGGCTTGCTAATAACTCGATAATGCTACCGAAGCGTTCTTGCATGCTATCAATCACTTCAGTGAATAGCGGCTCCGTACGTGATATGTTTGTCACTTCACAAGAACAGGTGTAGCGCATGCGAGCAAAAAGGTTTTTGGCATCTTGTTCAGGCTGGATCAGCATGATGCTGGCTTGTTTTTGAGTCAGTAGATTTTGCGTGTGGGCCGCTAATTGGCTGACGAATATGTAGTAGTTGCCAGCTATTTGTATGTAGGGGGCGTAGCTGGCGTCGGGCTGGCCACTTTCGTCCACTGTTGCCAATTGTAGGGTTTGGCATTGGCTGTGGAGTTGGTTTAGGGCTTGGGGGATTTCGTCTTGAGTGGTCATGATTTTGGGGACTGGCTCTTATTTGGTCATGAAATGAGCAAAAAGTGCCTGTCCCCTTTCTGCGCTTCCTTTCTACATTTGTTATAGAGGGGATAGGCACTTCCTTGCGGGAAAAGCCATCCCCTAGGTGGTTACTTCAAGTTCAAGAAATGTTCACGGTAGTAGGCTAGTTCGGCGATGGAGTCGATGACGTCGTCCATGGCTAGGTGGGAGCCATTTTTGGTCAAGCCATCAACTAATTCTGGGCGCCAGCGCCGCGCTAGCTCTTTTAGAGTACTCACATCCAGGTTACGGTAGTGAAAATATTCGGCCAGCTGAGGCATGTACTTCACTAGGAAGCGGCGGTCCTGACCGATGCTGTTGCCGCACATGGGCGAAACACCGGCGTCCACATACTGTGTTAAAAAGTCGATGGTCATTTGTTCCGCATCGGCGCAGCTTACTTGGCTTTCACGTACGCGTTGAGTTAGGCCTGATTTACCATGCTGGTCAATGCACCAAGCATTCATGTTGCTCAGTACATCATCGCTCTGGTGTACTGCTAGGGAAGGCCCCTGGGCCAGTACGTTAAGGTCAGCGTCGGTAACAATGGTGGCAATTTCTATAATGACGTCAGTATCTGGTTCCAGACCGGTCATTTCTAGGTCAATCCAAATTAAATGGTGGGGATGCTTTGCCATCTTGTGTCCTTGTGTGTCGATTTGTGTTCGCGCTGAGGGCCAATAATAGGCAATTTTGCCTTGAGGCCAAGATAATAGCGGCGAAAACCTGAATTATGCCCCACTTCGCGGTAGAATAAACCCCAAATAGACAGCCAATTGACAATTACATGGCAAAACGCAGACTTACCCGTCGCCAGCAATGGCAAATAGAAAAGGTTCAGGCCGAGCGTCGTGACCGAGCCGGCAAGAAAGACAAGGCCATCGATGACGCCATCGAGCACGGTGATTTGGGCCCTGAACAGCAAGGCCAAATTATTGCCCACTATGGTGCGCAAATTGATGTAGAAGCCGCTGATGGTGAACACCAGGGCCAGTTGTTCCGTTGTAAACTACGCTCTAACTTAGGCCACCTAGTAACCGGTGATCAGGTTTCGTGGCGCGAAGCAGCCGATAAAACAGGTGTCGTGGTGGCGCGCAACCCACGCCACAGTGAGTTAAGCCGCCCCAATAAATATGGCGACCTAAAACCCATTGCCGCCAATATCGACCAGATAGTCGTGACTATTGCGCCTAAGCCTTATGCCCACGCCAATCTAGTGGATCGCTATCTAGTGGCGTCCGAAGCCAGTGACATTGAGCCTATTATTTTACTCAA
>CALKFY010000091.1 GCA_938084925.1 uncultured Pseudomonadales bacterium | reverse complement strand
CAAGACAAATGGCAATTTTGGGTCGACCGTGGCGGCACCTTTACTGACATAGTGGCACGTCATCCAGGTGGCCATATGAGCAGCCATAAGCTATTGTCTGAAAACCCGGAACAGTATCAAGATGCCGCCATTCAAGGCATTCGCAACATCTTACAGCTAGGGCCTACTGAGGCTATTCCTACGCAAAACATCGATGCCATCAAGATGGGGACCACTGTAGCCACCAACGCCCTGCTGGAACGCCAAGGTCAAGCCACCTTGTTAGCCATTACCAAGGGCCACAAGGATGCCTTGCGTATTGGTTATCAAAATCGCCCAGACCTCTTCGCTTTAGATATTCAATTGCCGGACATGCTGTACAGACAAGCCATAGAAATTGAAGAACGCATGAGCGCCCAAGGTGAGGTAATAGAGCGGCTTAATACGGAACAAGCACGCCACGACCTACAAGTAGCCTATGATCAGGGGCTGCGCGGTATCGCTATCATATTAATGCATGGCTATCGTTATACCCAACATGAGCAGGCATTAGCCAAAATCGCCAAGCAGATTGGCTACACACAGATATCCACCAGTCATGAAACTAGCCCTTTGATGAAGCTGGTGTCCCGCGGTGATACTACCGTTGCTGATGCCTACTTATCACCCATTCTGCGTCATTATGTGGCTCAAGTTGATGAAGCCCTACAGAACCAACATGATGCCACACGCCTGATGTTTATGCAGTCCAACGGTGGCCTCACAGAAGCCCATCACTTCCAAGGCAAAGACGCTATCCTGTCTGGTCCTGCTGGCGGTGTTGTGGGCATGGTAAAGACCGCTGCGGCAGCTGGTGAAGAACAGCTTATTGGTTTTGATATGGGCGGCACATCAACAGACGTATCCCATTATGCTGGTACCTATGAAAGGGCCTTTGAAACGGAAGTAGCCGGTGTACGTTTACGCGCGCCCATGATGCAAATTCATACAGTCGCCGCAGGTGGCGGGTCTATTTTACATTTTGACGGCAGTCGTATGCGTGTTGGCCCCGATTCCGCTGGTAGCCATCCTGGACCTGCTTGCTATGGCAAAGGTGGACCTTTGACCATTACCGATTGCAATGTTCTTTTGGGCAAGCTCGTACCCGCACACTTCCCCAAGGTTTTTGGACCTCAAGGTGACCAAGCTTTGGATGCCAAGCTAGTTATTCGACGTTTTCAAGAGCTCACTAACACCATCAACCAAGACACAGAGCAGTCCCACAGCCCACAACAAATTGCCGAAGGTTTTCTAGCTATTGCCGTAGCTAACATGGCCAACGCCATCAAGAAAATCTCCGTACAAAAGGGTTACGATGTTAGCCGTTATACCCTTGCCTGTTTTGGCGGTGCTGGCGGCCAGCATGCTTGTTTGGTGGCTGACAGCTTAGGCATGGAGAAGATTCTTTTGCACCCCTTTGCCGGCGTGCTGTCAGCCTTTGGCATTGGCCTTGCCGATACCAGACAACTGCTTGATAAAGCTATAGAAACACCTCTTGCAGAAAACGTGTTACCTAGCCTAAATGACAGCTTTGCTGAATTACAACAGCAAGCCCAAGCCAAACTTGTAGAGCAAGGCATTGCTCGCCAACAAATCTGTTTTGAGCAACGTTTACACTTACGTTATACGGGTTCTGATACGGCCTTAACGGTCCCTATGGCGGACAGCACTACTTCCATAACCCAAGCCTTTGAACAACAGCATCAAACTCGCTTTGGCTTTATCAATCCTCATAAAGCACTAGTTATTGAAGCCCTGCAATTAGAAGCGATTGGCGTTAATGAACAAACCATCGACACTCAAACTACTGAACTCACCACTACAAGCACAGAAACAACTCATACCATGTTTTGTGCCAACGCTGAGCATCAAGCCACTTTTGTAGAACGTGACGCCTTGCTTGTTGGCACACCACTAGTTGGCCCAGCCGTCGTATTAGAAACCACCTCTACCATTGTTATTGAACCCGGTTGGCAAGCCACCAAACAAGCCGATGGCAACCTGCTTCTGCAAAGAATCACAGCAAGACCGCAAACCTTTGCCATCGGTACGGATGCGGACCCAGTAATGTTAGAAATATTTAATAACTTGTTTATGAATATTGCTGAGCAGATGGGAACAGTGCTAGAAAATACCGCTGTATCGGTGAATATCAAAGAACGCTTGGATTTTTCTTGTGCTATCTTCTCCCCTACCGGAGAGCTAGTAGCCAACGCTCCGCATATGCCCGTACATTTAGGATCCATGGGCGAGTCCATCAAGACCGTAATTCGCGAACAAGGTGACAACATGCATGCCGGCGATGTGTTTGTACTCAACGCCCCCTACAACGGTGGTACCCACTTGCCAGACGTGACCGTCATCAAACCCATTCATGATGCATCCGCACAAGACGTACTCTTCTACGTAGCCAGCCGCGGCCATCACGCGGATATTGGCGGTATCACGCCAGGATCAGCACCGGCAAATTCTACTCATGTAGAACAAGAAGGGATTTTACTCAACAACATCAAACTGGTGAGTAAAGGTGTATTTAGGGAACAGGAAATTCGCAATCTGTTGTTAAGCGGCCCCTATCCAGCACGTAACATAGAAGTTAATATCGCCGATTTACAAGCTCAAATAGCGGCCTGTGAAAAAGGCGCAACGGAACTAAACAAGATCATAGACCAGTACAGCCTAGCGGTAGTACATGCCTATATGCAACACGTGCAAGCCAATGCCGAAGAAGCCGTACGCCGTGTTCTTGCCACACTTGATGACTGCGCCTACACCTATGCCATGGATGATGGACATCAGGTAACCGTGCACATCAAAGTCAATCAAGCTAAGCGTTCAGCGGTGATTGATTTCACTGGCACCAGCCCGCAACACCCCGGCAACGTCAACGCGCCCAGTGCCATCTGCCATGCCGCCGTCCTGTACGTATTGCGTTGTATGGTCGACGATGACATTCCCCTTAACGGTGGCTGCCTCAACCCCGTAGAAATCATTATCCCTGAGGCCAGCTTAATTAATCCTCAATATCCCGCTGCCGTCATTGCAGGTAATACGGAAACCTCGCAACTACTGGTAGACACACTGTTTGCCGCCCTAGGCAAGGTGGCGGGTGCACAAGGCACCATGAATAACTTTATCTATGGCAATGACAGCTTGCAAAACTACGAAACCATTTGCGGCGGTGCTGGCGCCACGGCACAGGCCAACGGCTGCAGTGCCGTGCATACCCATATGACCAACTCGCGCATGACCGATCCAGAAGTATTGGAATGGCGCTTCCCTGTACGCTTAGAAGAGTTTAGTGTGCGTACAGGCACTGGTGGTAAGGGCCTGCATAACGGAGGCGATGGGGTTACTCGCAAACTACGTTTTCTGGAGCCTATGACGGTAAACCTCATTACTGGCCACCGACAAAACCCTACCTATGCCCTAGCAGGTGGGCAAGCTGGTGGCCTTGGTAACAACTGGTTAGAGCGTGCCGATGGTAGTCATCAACAATTGGCAGGAATAGATCAAGTAGAAGTAACAAATAATGATATGGTTGTAGTACAAACACCTGGTGGCGGTGGATACGGCCAACCTCAGACTAACAAACACCACACCAAGATTGCAGGAGAATAATCCATGGCTATTCACTTTACCCACGAAGAATTTGCTCAGCGCCAAGCCAAGGCCGTTGCCCAATTACATACTCGAGGCCTAGACGGCCTGCTTATGTTCCGTCAAGAAAGCATGTTTTATCTCAGCGGTTACGACACCTTTGGCTATGCTATGTTCCAGTGCATGTACTTGGGTGCCGATGGGCGCATTGTGTTGTTAACCCGTGCGCCAGATCGAGCCCAAGCCGAACTCACTTCCATACTCGAAGACGTGCGTATCTGGAAAGACGAAGCCGGTATGCAGCCAGCCCATAACCTGCGCCTGATGTTGGCCGACCTAGGTTTAGAGAATAGCCGCCTTGGTATCGAATTTGATGCCTTTGGCCTGACTGCACACCTATGGCGCCAAGTAGAAGCCGAGCTAGATGGTTTCTGCCAACTTGATGACGCCTCTAACCTAGTCAATGAACTACGCTATATTAAAAGCCCGCAAGAGTTAGCCTATATCCAACGTGCCGCAGAACTCGCTGATGATGCCTTGGATGCCGGCCTTGCCATAACACAGGGTGGGGCTTTTGAAGGTGATATTTTGGCCGCCATGCAAGGTGCCGTGTTCCAAGGTGGAGGTAGCTATGCTGGCAACGAATTTATTATAGGTTCTGGCGACCATGCCCTACTTTGTCGCTACCATTCTGGTCCCCGGCATTTGGACCAACAAGACCAGATGACCCTAGAATGGGCAGGCTGTTATAAACGCTACCACGCAGCCATGATGCGTACGGTGGTCATTGGCGAGCCACAGCCGGCCCACCACGACATGCACAAGGTAGCTACGGAAGCTTTGCATGCCTGCGAAGAAGCCCTGGTGCCAGGCAATACACTAGGCGAAGTCTTTGCCGCTCACGCCAAGGTCATGGATCAAGGTGGTTATAACCATGCCCGTCTTAATGCTTGCGGCTATACAATGGGTAGTGCTTATGCGCCAATTTGGGTGGATCACCCGATGATCTACGCCGATAACCCCATGATTATTGAAGAAAATATGGTATTCTTCCTGCATATGATACTGGTTGATCGTGATAGTCGTTTGGCCATGTGCCCAGGCCATTCGGTACAAATTAAAGCCGATGGTGTCCACCGTTTAAGCCGCTCTAGCCTCGAACTACAGGTACGTTAAACCATGTCCGAACCGACTACCCCCATTGCTTCTTCTGCCCACCTAGCCGCAGGCCCTGGCGGGGCCTTATCAGAAGTTGAATATGGTATTATTTTATCGGGCAACGCCATGCAACGCTGGGTAGTGCGCTGCATGATAGCCGCAGGGGCACCGAGAGAGCTTAACTTCACCGACGCCCTAGCCCTACATAATCTACATAGCCGCCAACGTCCTAAGCGCTTAGCAGACATCTGCTTCACCCTCAATATTGAGGACACTCACACAGTAGGGTATGCCTTGCGCAAGCTGGGTAAACTAGACCTTATCAGTAGCCATAAGCAAGGTAAGGAAACCTTTTTTGCAGCCACTGAGGTCGGCAGTGCTATCTGTGAACGCTATCGAGAAATCCGTCAATTGTGCCTAGTCGACGCCCTTGGCGATGTGCACAAAGACGATAAGGAACTGCAAGAACTAGCGCGCTTGTTACGTACCCTTTCGGGCCTTTACGACCAAGCCGCCAGAGCTGCAGCTTCCATGTAGCGCACTGCGATCAAATGCCGTCGTTGCGAGGCGGCACCCCAGACGTCGTTGCGAGCGCAGCGAAGCTGCGCTCATCATGACCCTAAATAATTTAACCCAAAGGTCCTTTTATTTAATTTGTACTTGCCCGTCACGAAGGTAAGAATGACAAAAAAAATAACAAGGACTAAGCTATGCGCCCTCAAGACATTATTGACCACACCAACTTCCCTTTGGATCAGCCTGATTCTCACGCTTATCAAGAAGCGGTACAACAAGTACAGGCTGGCCTAGCCGCCGATGGCTGCTCTGTCATCAAAAACTTTCTTAGCCCTGCTGGGTTGGCCGCCATTCTTGGTGAAGCCGAAGAACGGAAATCTCAAGCCTATTACGCACCCAAAAAAATCTGCAACATCTACCTTGGCGAAGGCAATCCTGAAAAAGCCGCTGATCATCCACAAAACCATTTTTTGGAACGCACCAATGGCTTTATTACATCGGATTTATTAAGTGAAGGCACATCCGCCCATAGCTTGTACTACTGGCCACCCCTACGAAAATTTCTAGCTGATTGCTTAAACAAGAACGAGTTATTTATCTACGCTGATCCCGTGTCCAACATGATTGTTAACGTCGCTGAAAAGGGCCAGCAGTTCAATTGGCACTATGACACCAACGAATTCACCATCACCTTTTTGCTAAAGGCTGCCTTGGCTGGTGGCCACTTCGAGTATGTACCCAATTTGCGCAATGCCGAAGACGAGTGCATCGATGATGTGAAGCAAGTGCTTGCCGGAGATCGTAGCCGTGTTAAACGCTTAAACTTACAGGCGGGTGACTTACAGTTCTTCCTTGGGCGCTATTCATTACACCAAGTTACCGCTAACGAGGCTGATAGTGAACGCCTACTGTTAATCCAGTCATTCTGTGAAGAAGATGGTGTCACAGGCAATCCATTCAGGGTGAAGGACTTATATGGCAAAACGACGGCCGCGCATGAGCAAAGCCGTGTTGTGTCTGACAATCTACTGGACTAGAACCTTATTCTTTAGTGCAGATCATCGCTGCCAAGGCATGGACGCGCTTGGCAAATAGGTAGATAAAGGCAAAGGCAATAGGCCAAGCTACCAAAAAGGCATCAACCCAACGTGCCACAAAATCCCCACCAATACCTGTGTTCACAGCGGTGATAATGGCGGTCATCAAGGTAACCATCAATACGGACATAATAAATGGGCCAACAATTGGCAACCAACGCTTGGGTAACATGCTATTTCCTGTTAAATTCCAAAGAGCGCCATCTTAGCACGCTGATTTAGATTTTACTAATATAGAGGCATTCTTCCATGCGGACGGGTTACTTTAGCCACCCCACCTGCCAACAACACGATATGGGCGCAGGCCACCCAGAAAGCCCTCAACGCTTACGCGCCATTGAAAATCAGCTGCAGCAAAGCGGGCTTGGGCAAGATTTAATTCACTTTACTCCTGACAAGGCGCAGTTTGCCGATCTGAAGTTAGCCCATAGCCCATCTAGCATCAATCTAGTACATCGTACTGCCCCCAAAGAAGGCCAAGCCTTTTTAGATGGTGATACCAGCATGAACCCCTTTTCTTTAGATGCAGCCTTGTTGGCCGCTGGCGCAGGTATTGCGGCAACGGATGCGGTTGTTGCTGGCGAACTGGATAACGCCTTTTGCGCCGTACGGCCACCTGGCCACCATGCAGAACATGATTTACCTATGGGGTTTTGTCTGTTCAACAACATCGCTATCTCCGCCTTGCATGCCTTACAACAAGAAGGCATAGAAAGCGTAGCGATACTCGATTTTGATGTGCACCACGGCAACGGTAGTGTGGATATCTTTGCTGATGATCCTAGGGTATTGGTGTGCTCAAGTTACCAACATCCCCACTACCCCATGCGCCATCACGACACGCAAGCGCAACACATCATCCATTGTCCGCTAGATGCTGGCAGTGGTAGCCAAGAATTTCGCCAAATCATTGAACAAAAGTGGTTACGCGCCCTACAATGGCATAAACCTGATATGATCTTTATATCCGCTGGATTTGATGCCCACCGCTTAGATCCACTGGCCGACTTAAATCTACATGAAGATGATTATGCATGGGTTACCCAACTTATCTTAGACCAAGCCCAAAGCCACGCTAAGGGAAGGGTGGTGAGTATGCTCGAAGGCGGTTATCATCTACAAGCACTAGCGACTTCGGCCCAGCAACATATAAAAATTCTGCGTGGTTTATAAACCCGTTAAAGCAGCAACGAGATGGAAGCTAAAAATGCGCATCATAACTAGAATAATTGCGGCAATCATTGTCCTTATATTAGCCTTAGCGGCTCTTGTATGGAGCATTACCTTTCATCCTAAAGATTTACAAAATGAGGCTGTTAACAACCACCCCGATGCCCCCATGCTACAGCGTGGCCAAAGCATTAAAGTACTAAGCTGGAACCTGCAATATATGGCCAGTAAGAACTACGAATTTTGGTACGATCGTATCGACGGCGATGGCCCAGATATACGTCCTAGCCGAGAAGACATGGAAGCGACCTATGCCGAAGTGGTGCGGATTATAGAAGAACAAAAACCGGACGTATTGTTACTGCAAGAACTGCATGATGATGCTGTCCGTACAGATCACGAAGACCAGCTACAGCGTTTGTTGAGCATGCTGCCGCCAGAGTACAGCAACCATTCCGAAGCTTTCTATTGGCAAGCAGGCTTTGTACCCTTGCCACAAATCATGGGCTCAGCTGGCATGAAGCTAGCAGTGATTTCCAAGTATCGCATTGATACGGCTACACGCCATCAGCTTGCCACCATCAAGACCTACCCTTTGTATGACGAATTTAACTTTAAACGTGCTATTCAGGAAGTGCAGTTACCTGTTTATGGCGGTGAACCGCTAGTATTAATGAACACCCACTTTGATGCCTTTGCCCAAGGTTCAGATACCATGCAGAAACAAGTGGCATACCTAGAACAATTACTAACCCAAAAGACCAAAGATGAAGAAACCTGGCTAATTTCAGGTGACTTCAACCTACTACCACCGGGCCAATACTCAATGTTGCCAGAGGCCGCACAAAACTATTACCAAGCCAAAACTGAATTAACCGGTATTTATGAGCAGTTCTCCGTGGTGCCCAGTGCTGAACAGGCAACTGGTAATGATGCTGCACAATGGTTTACTCACTTCCCTAATCGCAAAGAAATCAATGCGCCAGATCGCACCATTGACTACTTTGTCCATAGTAAGAACTTAGCTGATCTACAGGGTCAAGTATTGCAAGACAACACCTGGCATATCTCCGACCATCTACCGATGGTGGCAAGCTTCACGATTCCTTAGAAATCTGTGATTATCGGGGTCGGACCTGAGGTCCGACCACATACTACCCCACTAATAATGTACCCAAACGGGCTAATCTGCTATATTGCGCGCCATGGAACAGTCAGAGCTTTTTAATGCCCCCAACCCCTGCGTAGGTGTTTGTGAAAATAGCCCAAAGGGTTATTGCAAAGGCTGCCTGCGCTCGCGGGATGAGCGTTTCCACTGGCATCAGTTCACCATCCCCCAACAATTACACGTCATGAAATTGTGCGCTCGCCGTTACCAGCGACTACTAGAAAAGCGCCGCCAAAGCGGTGATGAAAATCTAGAATTTGACTTTGACGATCCCAAACCACCGCAAATGGATCTTTTGTAGTAGAAAGTGCGTTAGAGCGGTTCGATGGCATCAACCATCAACTGTACACTTTGACGACCACGGAATTCATTCACGTCTAGTTTGTAGACTAGGCGTGCCTTGTCCCTAGTATTAGGCCAGACATCGAGGTCTATGTTAAAGCAGATGGCATCGAGTAAACTGCCTGTGGAGGTCTCGGCGAGCACTAGTTTGAGGTGCTTTTGGCCGACGATACGCTGCTGCACGATGCCAAAATCACCGTGAAAGCTAGGTGCTTCAAAACCTTGCCCCCATGGGCCAGATTGGCGTAGTAACTGAGCTTGATTAAGCTGAATATCTTCAGCTTGCAAGGTGCCATCCGTTAACCACACTCGCTCCAATAGAGCCGCATCTAGGTTATCTTTGGCATAGTCATTGAGGGCCTGCTTAAACTCTTCCAAGCGCTCTTCTGGCAAGCTAAGACCTGCCGCCATGGCATGGCCCCCAAAGCGATCGATTAAGCCCGGATGTTTAGCATCTACAGCCGCTAAGGCATCACGAATATGAAAACCGGGGACGCTGCGAGCGGAGCCTTTAAGTAAGCCACCATCACCTTGAGCGAAGATAAACGCCGGACGATGCCAACGTTCTTTGACGCGTGAAGCCACTATCCCCACCACGCCTTCATGCCAATCTGGCTGATACAAGCACACGCAAGCAGGCAATTCCATGTCCTCAGCATCCAGTAGCTGATTCACGACGGCAGCAGCTTGCTCCTGCATTTCACCCTCGATGCTACGACGTTCTTGGTTCAACTGATCGAGTTGCTGCGCTAAAACTTGAGCTCGACTAGCATCATTGGTAATTAAACACTCGATGCCCACGGACATGTCATCTAAGCGACCAGCGGCATTGAGACGCGGCCCTAATACAAAACCCATGTCCGTAGCTTGTAAACGCTCTACATCACGGCCAGCATGTTGAATCAAAGCCAAGATACCAGGCCGCGCTAAACCGCGCCGAATGCGCGCTAGCCCTTGAGCTACCAGAATACGGTTATTGTGCTCCAAAGGTACTAGGTCAGCCACGGTACCTAGGGCAACAAGGTCTAGGTACTGGGCCATATTAGGTGCTGGCACATTGGCCTGCTCAAACCAGCCCTTTTCTTGCAGATGGCGGCGTAAGGCACTCATGACATAAAAGATCACCCCCACACCGGCCGTAGACTTGTGCGGAAATTCACAGCCTGGCTGATTAGGATTAACGATGGCATCGGCTGCAGGCAGGCTATCGCCCGCCAAGTGATGATCGGTAACGATGACTTGCAGACCTAGCTCATGGGCACGATCCACACCAGCATGGCTAGCAATGCCGTTATCCACTGTGACAATGACATCAGGCTTTGCTTCTAAGCCCATGGCGGCGTCCACCAAAGGTGCGCTTAAGCCATAGCCGAATGAAAAACGATTGGGCACCAAAAAGCTCACTCTTTGCGCACCCATAGCACCCAAGGCCAAATAGGCTAGGCTAGTACTGGTAGCGCCATCACAATCAAAATCGCCAACAATGAGTATGTGCTTTTGTTCGGCAATGGCCGTGGCCAAGATCATTACGGCAGCTTGAATACCAGCCATATTGTGATAAGGGGTAAGGTGTTGCAGCCCATAGTCGAGCTGTTGTGGGTCTTCGATGCCTCGCTGGGCGTAAACCCGCGCCAGCAAGGGATCGAAAGCAGCGCTTAGGTTAGGACTTGGTTGGCCCTGGCGCTGCTTAATTTGCATCATTTAATATTGTCAGCAATGTAGGCTTGCACGCTGGCTAAATCATTAGGCAATACCTGACAACGCTCTTCACGTTCTAGCAAGTCACTTAAGTGACGTGGCAACTGTGGCGCGTCCTGACCGGCCTTAATAACCGCGTCTGGGAACTTCACAGGATGTGCTGTAGCCATAGTAATCATCGGCACTTCTGGATGCTGGTTACAAACACGACCAGCCTCAACACCAATGGCGCTATGTGGATCTAGAAGGTAATTGTTTTGCTCAGCAACACGCTTGATCACTGCACAAGTCAGGTCATCATCAACCTTGTGGCTAGAGAAGGTTTCGCGTGCCTTGTGCCAACGATCTGTATCCAAGCTATTGGCTTTACCCGAATTGAGGTTGCTAATTAATTCAGATAATTCAGCACCGTCACGGTCATACAAATCAAACAGCATACGTTCGAAGTTGCTGGATACCATGATGTCCATACTTGGTGACAAGGTCTGTACTAGGTCATGCTTGACGTAATGATTGGCGCTAATGCAACGATGCAAAATGTCATTGGCGTTAGTGGCAACAATCAACTGCTTAACCGGCAAGCCCATCTGCATGGCAATATAGCCCGCATAGATGTCGCCAAAGTTGCCCGTGGGCACACTGAAGGACACGGGGCGATGTGGCGCACCTAAGGCGACACCCGCATAAAAATAGTAAACAATCTGGGCCATGATACGCGCCCAGTTGATGGAGTTCACCGCACCTAGCTGACCGCCATTCAAGAAAGACTGGTCGGCAAAGCTTTGCTTAACCATCTGCTGACAATCATCAAAGTTGCCTTGTACAGCAATATTATGAATGTTGTCACCTAGCAAGGTAGTCATCTG
>CALKFY010000090.1 GCA_938084925.1 uncultured Pseudomonadales bacterium | reverse complement strand
TCTTCACAGTTCATCAGCACGTAGCTGGCTGCGTTCCAGATTTTGTTGCAGAAGTTACGGTTGCCTTCGATACGACCCAAGTCAAACTTAATGTCACGGCCCGTAGAGGCAAGGGAGCACAAGGTGAAACGCAAGGCATCTGTACCATAGGCAGCCATGCCGTCTGGGAAGTGCTTGCGAGTTTGCTTTTCGATCTTCTTAGCCAGCTGAGGCTGCATCATATTACCCGTGCGCTTAGTCACTAGGTCATCAATACTAATACCGTCAATCAGGTCTAATGGGTCAAGTACGTTACCCTTGGACTTGGACATCTTGTCGCCATTTTCGTCACGAATAAGCCCCGTAACATAAATAGTTTTGAAAGGTACCTGAGCACTGCCATCTTCGTGCTTCATGATGTGCATGGTCATCATGATCATGCGCGCCACCCAGAAGAAGATGATATCGAAGCCTGTCACCAACACGTCAGTTGGGTGATACTTCTTCAAGGCTTCCGTCATGTCTGGCCAGCCCATGGTACCAAAGGTCCACAGACCTGAGGAGAACCAGGTATCCAACACATCGTCATCTTGGCGTAGGTTAATATCGCCAAGCTTGTGCTTTTCACGCACGTCTTCTTCGCTACGGCCTACGTAGAAGTTACCTTCATCGTCATACCAAGCAGGAATACGGTGGCCCCACCATAGCTGCCGCGAAATACACCAGTCTTGAATGTCACGCATCCAAGAGAAGTAGGTGTTTTCCCATTGCTTAGGCACGAATTCAATACGGCCATCTTCTACGGCGGCAATAGCAGGTTCTGCCAAAGGCTTGGTAGATACGAACCATTGATCCGTTAGTAATGGCTCTATCACCAAACCAGAACGGTCACCACGCGGTGCTTTTAAAGCATGATCTTCAATTTTTTCTAATAAACCTGCGCTCGTCAGGTCATTAACAATGGCATCTCTAGCCACGTAACGATCCATGCCTTGGTAGGCTTCGGGAATGTACTCGGCATGCTCGTCTACTGGCTTGCCATCAGTGTTATAAACTTCTGGCTCAACTAGAATGGCCGCATTCTTGTCCAAGATGTTAATCATGGACAAGTCATGACGCTGACCCATAGCATAGTCATTAAAGTCATGAGCCGGGGTGATTTTCACACAACCAGTACCAAACTCAGGGTCGACATAGTCATCGGCAATAACTGGAATACGACGCTTAACAATCGGCATGTCGATGAACTTGCCTATTAGATGCTGATAGCGTTCGTCTTCTGGATGCACGGCTACAGCCGCGTCGCCCAACATGGTTTCTGGACGTGTGGTCGCAACCACAAGGTAATCTAGACCTTCGGTTGTCTTCTCACCATCGGCTAGTGGATAACGCATGTGCCACAAATGACCAGCTTCATCTTCGGAGATAACTTCCAAATCAGAAATCGCCGTGTGTAACTTTGGATCCCAGTTAACTAGGCGCTTACCACGGTAGATAAGGCCATCATCATAAAGGCGGATAAAGACTTCCTGTACGCCCTTATAAAAACCATCGTCCATGGTAAAACGTTCGCGATCCCAGTCAACACTGGCACCAAGACGACGTAGCTGGCGAGTAATATTACCACCAGATTCTTCTTTCCATTCCCAAACTTTATCTAGGAACTTATCACGACCAAGGTCATGGCGCGTCAACCCTTCTTCGGCCTGTACCTTGCGCTCTACCAACATCTGCGTAGCAATACCCGCGTGGTCAGTACCAACCTGCCACAAGGTATCATGCTGCTGCATACGCTTCAGGCGAATCAGAGCATCCATAATAGAGTCTTGCAAAGCATGACCCATGTGCAAACTACCCGTGACATTAGGTGGTGGTATGACGATGCTATAAGGTGTACCTTCACCAGAAGGCGTAAAGTAACCATTGGCTTCCCAATGTTGATACCACTGCTGTTCAATGGCGTGCGGATTGTATGTTTTTTCCATGGATCTATATGTCTATACAAAAAATGTTAAATAAATAAGGCGGATTGCATTGTTCCAACTACAAAGCCGGGTGAAGCGCAGTTGAGCCAATTTTTAACGCAGTATCGGCAAACGCAACAGCTTCACTTAGTGGTTGCATGAAGGTCCGTGTACGTGGCCATGACTTAGTTCATCTTCTGTCGCTTCACGCACTTCCATAATTTCAACGTCAAAATTCAAAGTCTCACCAGCCAAATCGTGGTTACCATCAACAGTAACGGTGTCATCAGCTACAGCAGTGACAGTCACCACGTGTTGCTGGCCAGATTGACCTTCGGCGTGGAATTGCATGCCAACTTCTAAGGTGTCCATACCAGCGAACATTTCACGTGGCACTTGTTGTACCATTTCTTCCATGTATTCGCCGTAGCCTAGCTCAGGAGATACTTCTACTTGTAGCTTATCGCCAGCAATTTTGCCTTCTAGAGCTTGCTCCAACCCAGGCACGATGTTGTGAGCACCGTGCAGGTATGGCAATGGTTCACCTTCGCGTGACGTGTCCACCATTTCGCCCTTGGAATTAGTCAATGTGTAATGGAAAGAAACTACACTATTGGCAGCAATATTCATAAAAGTCTCCTAGAAAAGTCGTGTCCCGACAATGCGTATTAATAAGAAAATGGCTCTGCGCCATAACAACTTGCTATAATACCGCAAAATCATCACTAAAGCCTTATTTGTTATGCATTTCACCATACATGATACGCCAATAATTATTCACCTAATGCGTGGTATTGCTTGGCTGTATATTAAGCTCTCTGGCTGGCGAGTAGATAACACAGGTTTACCTAAATCTGGCAACTATTTGATCGTTGCAGCGCCCCATACTTCTAACTGGGACTTCCCTATCGGCTTATCTCTTGCGCTGCACATGCGCATCAAGGCTTATTGGATCGGTAAGAACTCATTATTCAAAGGTCCGGCTGGCCCTATTATGCGCTGGTTAGGTGGCATTCCACTGGATCGCAGCAGAGCTAACAACCTAGTTGAAGCCAGCATTCAAGCCTACAACGACAGTGACGGCCTTGCCTTTGCCATTGCCCCAGAAGGCACTCGCGCCTGGTCACCACGCTGGAAAACAGGTTTTTACTATATCGCGCACGGTGCCCAAGTGCCCTTGGCACTAGCGTATTTTGACTTTGAAAAGAAAGTAGGTGGTGTTGGTAAGATGATGCAAACCAGCGGTAACCTAGCCCAAGACATGGAAGAAATCGAAAACTTCTACAGCCGCATAGCAGGCAAAAACCCACAGCATTACAACGCTGACATTCGTGGTCTTAATTTAAAAAATCAAGACTAGAACTAAAACAAGGGAAAATAATCACTTACGGCAGCGCAGCACGACAAACTTGGCGTGCTTGCCTTGTTGATCCACCTGCTTGAACCAGCGTTTAAGCTTGGCGTGATAACCTAGATGACGATTACCCACCACCCATAATTCACCCTGCTCGTCTAACACACGAGCAGCATCGGCAAACATAGCCATGGCTAGATGATCCCCGACTACTCTTTGTTGATGGAACGGCGGGTTACACAAAACTAGGTCTGCACTTGTATCTGCCAACTCGGCTAGACAGTTACCTACTTGAAACTGGCAGTTATTCGCAACAGTGTTTTGTTGCGCATTGATGGTAGCCGAAGCGACGGCCATAAAAGATTCGTCAACACCTAACACTTCTGCTTGCGGCCATGTCTTGGCTGCCTGAATAGATAGCACACCATTACCACAGCCCAGGTCCACTATGCGCTGATAATCCCCTTTCGGCCAGTTTTGAAGAAAGAACTCACTGCCTTCATCTAGGTGTTTGCGCCCGTATACGCCGCTGTAATGGCTCAACTTTATGTCTTTGTATTGCCAACTGTTCATCACTGGCTTAACCCTAGCCATCTTGTTGGCTAGTGACTCTGGCTTAGCAAACAACAAGCGCGCTTTTTTCTTGGCTCGGCTAGCAGTTAAAGGCCCCAACAAACGTGTCAGCAGTTCATATAAACTAGTATCTAAGTGCTTGATCATGGTGGGAATCACCACCTTAGTTCCATCCTGCAACAGCGGCAGTAAACGTGCTACTTGATCACGCAACAAGCTATTGCTCTTTGGCAAGCGCATCACCACCAAATCAAACGGGCCCAAGGGTGTCGCCACGGCATCAATAAACTCTACACTTGGTAGCTGATTTAAGTCTAGGTTATACCCTAAAGCTTGCGCGGCAAGATAAGAGTCGCTCCATAGGGTGATCTGCGCATCCGGCCACATCTGAGCCAAACCACAGCTCACCGCACCAAAGCTATCATTGAGCACCAATACACGTTTAGCTACCGGCTCTTCAGAGCATAGCTCTAACGCCAACTGGTCGGCACTATCCCATGCTTGCAGCATTTCTTTACGGCGCACAGGAAAACGTTGCAAGTTTAACTCGCCAGCAGCTAGCGATAAGGTGGTTTCGATTGTCATAGTTGAAGCAAACCTAAATCAAGGAGCAAGACGATCGATAACCCAGCCCGATTCACTGGCTTGATAACGAAAACGGTCATGCAAACGGCTAGGGCGACCTTGCCAAAATTCAAAACTATCTGGGCACAAACGGTAACCTATCCAAGCACCCGGCCGAGCAATAATGCCTTCGCCTACTTGTTGCTCTAACTCCACCACACGCAGCTCTAATTCGGCCCGACCTGCCACTACACGACTCTGTGGCGACGCGGCAGCACTAAGCTGACTGGCACGGGGACGACTTAGAAAATACGCATCAACCGTATCTTCAGGCACTGCTTCCACGGTGCCGGTAATACGTACTTGACGCTCTAACGGGGGCCAATAGAACAACAAGGCTGCTTGCGGGTTTTGTGCCAACTGCTGGCCCTTATTGCTACGACTATCTGTGTACCAAACTAATCCCTGCTGATCAAAACCTTTAAGCAACACGATGCGCGCAGCAGGCCGGCCATCCATGTCTACTGTAGCGAGTGTCATGGAGGTAGCATCCTGAGGACAGGCCACTTCGGCTTCTTTCATCCAACTAGCAAATTGTTCAAAGGGGTCCTTGGCCAAGGCGGCTCGGCGCAACCCCTGCGCTTCATATTCGCGGCGGTAGTCTTGGTAATCGCTCATATCACTTCCGTTTCAATCATTATCTGCCCATTATAGAGCAGACACCCCATGATTGAAGCGTAAATATAAGTAAATCTAGTCAAATTTAAGCCAAGTTCCACAGAATCAAACAGGCGTTTGAGGTAGAATGTGCGCAATTACTAATCTATCTAGAATTGGATTCGCTATGTCTGCCAAAAATTTTGCCGCTGCTTTATTTAAAAAGGTGATTTTACCTGCTGCTATTATCGGTGCTGGTGTCGCTGTCTTTATGTATATGCAAAATACCAAACCATCTGTACCGGCAGAGCCAATTCAAGAAAAGGCTTGGGCTGTTGCTACCTTTAAGGTAGACATTACCAACGCCTCACCTGAGCTGAACCTATACGGTGCCGTTGAAGCTAGTGAAACGGTACAGCTTAGCGCCACGGTCAATGCCTATGTTGATCAGGTGAACATTGCCAAAGGTGATGTGGTCAACAAGGGGCAAACTCTAATTACCCTAGATGATCGCGAATTAAAGCTTACCTTGGCCCAGCGTGAAGCCAGCCTCAGGGATATCGAAGCCCGCATTGCAAGTGAAATCAACCGCAATGCCACCGACACCAAGTCTTATGCTATTGAGCAAAAACTGCAAGATCTTAATATCAAGAACCTTGAGCGCCAACAAGAGCTAGTTGCCAATAATATGGCACCAGCTTCACGTTTAGATGATGCCAACAAGGCCGTGCATCAACAACAATTGTCCCTCATCAATCGCCAAAGCAATCTCAACGACCATACCAACCGCCTAGCCCAACTTAAAGCCAGTGCTGCGCAAAGCCAGTCGCAGTTGGAATTTGCTGAATTGGATTTGGAACGCACCACCATTAGCGCTCCTTTTACCGGCCGCATTTTGAGCGTTAACACCGCCGTAGGTAACCGCGCCCGCAACGGTGATAAAGTGGTTAGCCTCTACAATACTCAAAACCTAGAAGTGCGCAGCCAAATTCCTGCTCGTTACTTGAGCTATCTGCAAAGTGGCAAGCAGCTAAGTGCTAATCTTTCCCATGCCGGCAAAGATTACCAACTACAGCTTGATCGCCTTTCTGCAGAAGCAAGCAACAGCCAAGGCGGCATCGATGCCTTCTTTAACTTACCTAGCAAAACCAATCTTGAGGTAGGCCGCAATGTACAGCTAGTATTAGCCCTACCAGAAGAAGCTAATGTCGCCGCCATCCCTGCCCTTGCTCTGTATGGCCAAGGCCGGGTTTACCGCATCGTCGACAACCGCCTACAAGCAGTACAAGTTGAACGTCTAGGTGAAATTCGTGGCACCAACCAGCAGCCACTAACTTTGATTCGCAGTGCCGATTTAAACGATGGCGACCTGCTAATCACGACCCAACTACCCAATGCCGTCACTGGCCTATTGGTAGAAATCAACTAATTCAGAGGATACACGGGTCATGATTAACTCTTTTATCAAGATATTCGCCAATCATAGGGTGGCTCCTAACCTACTGATGCTGCTGATGTTTTTATCTGGTGGCTATGGGTTATTGAAGCTAAATACGCAGTTCTTCCCTACCTTTGCCATTGACGTTGTACATGTGCAGGTAGTATGGAGCGGCGCTTCGGCAGAAGAAGTACAAACCAGCATAACCGTACCTTTAGAACAGCAGCTAAAAAGTGTCGCTAGTGTCAGCAAAGTAGTATCCAACACCCGCCGCGGTAGTGTCAGTGTTACTTTGGAAGTGGAAAGTGGCGCCGATTTCAACGAAGTTACCAATTCCATCAAACAGCGCGTAGATACCATTTCGGGTCTACCAGCTGATGCGGAAGAGCCTACGGTAGAGCAGATCACTCGTTACGACAATGTCGGTACTATTTTGATCACCACCGAAGGCCCTTTAGAAGAGCTTATAGGCTTAGCACGCAAAGCTGAAGAAGAGTTACTGTCCGCAGGTATCAGTAAAGTTAACTTTGTTGGCCTACCCAGCCGCGAGATTGCTATCCAAGTTGATAACGGTACCCTGCACGATCTAGGCCTGTCCATGCAAACCATGGCCGGCCTTATCGGCAACCAAAGCTCCGATGTTATGGCTGGCACCGCTGGTCGCTCCGATGGTTCCAAGCAATTGCGCGCCATCGGCAAGGTGTCCGACGTGCAGAGCTTCGAACAACTACCTTTACTCACCAACAACAATGCACAGCTGGTTACCCTAGGCGACGTTGCCACGGTAACTCTGCGCTCGGAAGAAAACCAACCCACGGCAACTTATAAAGGCAACCCTGCCATTGAGTTGTCTATTATGCGTATGCCTAATGATGACACCCTAAAAATGGCAGGCATCATGAATGATTGGGTCACTGAAGCTCAGCAAAGCTACCCGCAGGGCGTGGACATCATTCTATACAGCGAACAATGGCAACTACTCAAGCAACGTATCAGCCTACTGACCAAAAACGGCGCCACGGGTCTATTGCTTGTGGTTATCCTGCTATTTGTTTTCCTTAATTCCCGCGTTGCTTTTTGGGTAGCCATGGGTATTCCTGCTTCTTTGCTGGCCGCTTGGGGCGTCATGTATCTGCTGGGTGGTTCCATCAACATGATAAGCCTATTTGGCATGATCATGGCCCTGGGTATCATAGTTGACGATGCCATTGTGGTGGGCGAAGACACCCTCACCCACGTACAGAAAGGCGAGCCGTCTTTGCAAGCGGCCTTAGGTGGAGCTAAGCGGATGTTGGGGCCGGTTACGGCATCATCCCTGACCACCATTGCCGCTTTTCTACCACTATTACTAGTGGGTGGCATTATCGGCAGCATTTTGGCAGACATTCCTATTGTTGTGATCTGTGTCATCATCGTGTCTCTGATAGAGTGTTTCTTGATTCTGCCAGGGCATCTACATCATGCTCTAGAGTCACGCTCTAAACGCAAGCAATCCAAGTTCCGTCAGGCCTTTGACCGTGGCTTTGGTCGCTTCCGTGACGGCCTATTCCGTCCTGCAGTGACTTTGGCTATCAACTTCCGCATGGCCACCTTTGCCCTTGCTATCACTGCCTTTGTGATCGCTTTAAGCACCCTAGTGGGCGGCCGCCTGCAGTTTACTTTCTTCCCTTCTACCGATGGCGACACCATTCGTGCCAGCGTGCAATTCAGTGCCGGCACAGACAAGCAAGTGGTGGCCGATTATTTGGCCCGTGTGGAAGAATCAATGGTCGATACAGAAGCTGAGTTTGGTGGTGGCTTAGTACGTGAACGTGCCGCCTATTACGGCACTAATGTATTATCCAAAGATGGCTTATCCAGCCGTGACCAAATCGCCCTACTGATTGTACAAATGGACAGCAGCACTGGCCGTGCTGTGAGCAATGCTGAATTCATGAGCACCTGGTATGACAACACACCAAAAGTACCCGGCCTCGAGAAATTCATTATTAATGAACCTGAATCGGGCCCACCGGGTAAGCCCATTGAAGCTCAGATTACTGGCGCCAGTGCTGAAGTTATGAAACAGGCTTCTTTGAGCCTGCAAAATAGCCTCAAGGCATTTGCTGGAGTGCAAAACATTGATGATAACCTCCCGTACGGTATGGAACAGTATGTTTATTCCTTGACCCCGCAGGCGAAAACCATCGGCATGACCTCGGCGGACATTGGCCGCCAGTTGCGCAATGCCTTTGATGGCATCAAAATCCAGAGCTTTTACCAAGGCTCCGATGAAATCGATGTCCGCTTGATGCTTACAGATGATGGCCGTAACGACATTAATGCCTTGTACGCTTTCCCAATTATCCTTAACAATGGCGAAACCGTGCCGCTGCTAGAAATGGTGGAATTCACTACGCGCCGTGGTATCGACAAGTTCCAGAGTGAAGATGGCAAGCTAATGGTAACGGTACAAGCTGATGTTGACATCGGCACCACCAATGCCAACCAAGTGATCGACAAGTTAATGGAGAGCACCATTCCAGACTTGGAAAAGCAGCACGGTGTTAATATTGATTTTGGCGGTACGCGCGCCGATGAGCAAGAAACCATGAGAGACATGATGATTGGCCTAGGCTTAGCACTCACCTTAATCTACATTGTTTTGGCTTGGGTATTTGCTTCTTACACTTGGCCTTTGGCGGTGATGTTTACCATTCCGTTTGGCCTTACTGGCGCCATCTTGGGTCACACGGTTATGGGGTTAGATTTGACCATCCTCTCCATCTTTGGCTTGTTCGGCTTGTCCGGCATTGTTATCAACAACAGTATCGTCTTGTTGTCCTTCTATAAGGAAAACCGGGAGCTTGGCATGGACCCACAAGAAGCTATTGTGGAGGCGGCCTGTCAGCGCTTACGCGCGGTTATCTTGACCTCCGCTACTACCATAGCTGGTCTTACGCCAATGCTGTTTGAAACTTCCCTACAAGCACAATTCCTAATACCGATGGCAACATCCATCGTATTTGGCTTGGCCTTGGGCACCTTGTTGATCTTGTTTGTGGTACCTTCCATCATCATTATGTTGGAAAATGCCGGCACTGCAGTCAGCCGCTTGTTTGGCGGCAACAAATCAGCAGTAGCCTAAACTTGTTAGTTATTAGCCCCAACCCAAGCATGGGCTAGGGGCTAATAACATCACGCAAAATACGTATCGAGACCACCTTTTATGATTTCCCATATCAATTAAATATAGGTCACTCAAGGCAAACCGCAAAAATTGGTACCCATAGCCGCATCAATGCGGTCAGAATAGTTGAAGTTGCCTTACTGATTCACATTGTTTTAACTTTAAGCCCAAACCAACCAATCTGGCGCCAGCTCTTTGTTGCTGTTTAGTACCACTGGCATAGGCTTGTTGCAACAAAAAGGCAAAAACCTGCGCATCTATCTCCGAACTCGCCTGTTCTCTAGTGAGCTGGGAGAAGTCAGCAAATTTTAATTTAACCACCAAACCAGCAACGGCGTATTTTACCGACAACTTCTTCCAACGCATATGCAACTGCTGCAATAAGTCCGGCATCGCCTGCTCATTGATTTGTGGCAAAAGCATATCGCCGACAAAAGTGGTTTCTACGGATAGGGATTTTCGGATGCGCTGGGTTTCAACAGGTCGGTCATCTAAGCCAAAGCGCCGTTTAATCAAACTTTCACCTAAACGTCCAAATGTTTGAACTAAAGCTTCGGGGCTATAGGGACGCAAATCGGCACAGGTTTCAACTCCCTCTTCGGCCAAGCGTTGTGCACTAACGGGGCCCACCCCTGGAATCTTTCGCACCGGCAAGTTAGCTGAAAAACTATCCAACTCATCAGGTTTCACCACAAACAAGCCATTGGGTTTACGCCAATCACTGGCCACCTTGGCGACAAATTTGTTAGGCGCGACCCCTGCTGACACGGTAATACCCACCTCTGCTTCTACCTGGGCACGAATTTTTTCGGCAATGGCTGTGGCACTCCCCATCACTTGTGCCGCATCGGTGACATCCAAAAATGCCTCATCCAATGAGAGGGGTTCGATAATATCCGTATAACGACGAAATATAGCCATCACTTGCGCTGATACTTGTCTATACACAGACATGCGACCAGAAATAATCAATAGCTTAGGGCACAGACGCTGAGCTTGTGCCGATGGCATGGCCGAACGCACACCAAATTCACGTGCAGGATAGTTACAAGTGGCAATAACACCACGACTGTTGGCAGGGCCCCCAATCGCTAAAGGCAAATCCCGATATGCAGGATTATCACGCATTTCCACGGCAGCGTAGAAGCAATCACAATCTATGTGGATTATTTTACGATCATTCATGATGATATCTAGGCAAGCAATAATACTGTTTATATAACCAGTATTTTAATATTAATCCACGAATTTACAAGTCTCAGCCTAGCTCATTTAGCCTCAAGGCTATAAAATGACAGACATTAATAGAACCAGCAGAGATTCAACATGGATCAACAAACCCAAACAGAATTAGAAGCCGCTGCCTTTCGCCGCCTACTTAGCCATCTTGACGAGCGCAAAGACGTACAAAATATTGACCTAATGATTCTATCGGGCTTCTGCCGCAACTGCCTAAGCAAGTGGATGATGGCCGCCGCGGATGAAAAAGGTGTGGCTATGGACTATGATCAAGCTCGCGAACACGTTTACGGCATGCCTTACAGTGAGTGGAAGGACAATCATCAGTTGCCGGCTACCGAAGAACAGCTTGCTGCCTTTGCCGCAGTTGAAGCAGCAAAGAACAAATAATTCATGTCTCATCCCTTGTTACAGACTCTGGAACAAAAAATTCGGCTATTATTAACCGAGTCAGCCACCTTGCGCTTAGAGATAGCACAACTGGAACAAGAAAATGCCCGCCTGCAGCAACAGCAGCAGGAGTGGGAAACCCAACTTGGTCAATTATTGGAGAGATTTGATCAGGTAGAGCAACCTTCGGATTAATTGCCTATGGCACTCAGGCCTTTATATTTTCTATCTTTGTTAACAGCTGTCGTGCTGTTAACTGCGTGTGGCCAAGATAATGAGTCACAAGATAAGAACAACCAAGAAAATACAGCCCAACAAACCAGTAGCAATATCACTAGCAGAGCGCCTAACGCTATTTCTACAGCTAACGCCATAGCCAAATTAGATCGCGTTATTACCAGCTCTTTACGCGATAACAGCCTACCTGACTTTACCCAATACACGAATGTGAAGGAAAAGAAGCAGGCATTTTTTGGCTTCCTACGTCCATTGGCCGAGCAATCTAATATCCAAGTCTTACGCTTGCGCGAAGAACTCTCCCACATTCACCCACAACGCATAACCAAACAACAAGCACAGCGTCTAAAAAAATTGGCCCGCACCTACAAGATCAAAACCGAAGACTCTGCCGAACAACTTGGTTTATTGTTACGAAAAATTCAGATCATTCCTGAGTCACTGGTTTTAGCCCAAGCCGCCAATGAAAGCGCGTGGGGCACCTCACGCTTTGCCGTTGAGGGTAATAACCTATTTGGCCAATGGTGCTTTAAAGCCGGCTGCGGCCTAGTACCCAGTGGCCGCCCCGAAGGCGCTAAGTACGAAGTGCGCTTATTTAAAACACCACAGGATTCGGTATCTGCCTATGTGCGCAATTTGAATTCCCACGGCGGTTATATTGATTTAAGAAAGATACGTGAGTGTTTACTTACTTCGCAGCAAGATATTACAGGTCGTGCACTTGCCTCAGGCCTTTTACATTACTCGTCACGTGGCGTGGAGTATATCAACGAGATAAAACAACTGATTCGTGTTAATCGCCTAGAGACTTGGGACAAAAACTGGTGGGGCGACTATAACCCTGCGCACAACTGCTATGCCTTTGTGCAGGTACCCGAACCGATTATTGAGCCTGTAGTGGAAGCGACACAAATCGCTAGCGATAGCGAAGCTACAAATACTTCGAGCACAGCAACCGCTGGTGACGCAGATACAACTGAAACATCCGCCACAAATGAAAGTACAGATACAGCCACGAGCGAAAGCGAAACCAAAGTCGAAGCTGAAAACCCGAGAACAGTGAAGTAATTATGTCCCGATTAGTCTATTCAACGGACCAAGGACGCCTTTGTCCTGAATGCCAGCAAAGCCAATGCCAATGCCAAAGCCTCAACCAAGCGGCTGCTGGTGATGGCAATGTGCGCATACGCTTTGAAACCAAAGGCCGTAAAGGCAAAGGCGCTACCACTATTAGCGGCCTACCCCTTGGAGGCAGTGAATTGAAAAAGCTACACAAAGAACTAAAACAAAAAACCAGTACTGGTGGCGCCATCAAAGACGGCATCATGGAGCTGCAAGGCGACCAACGCGAAAAAGTGCTAGCCCTTTTAAGCAAGCGTGGCTATGCTTCAGTTAAATTGGCCGGAGGCTAAAGCATGGATTTAGGTTGGCTATTGGTCCCCTTAGTGGCTGGCATGTGGTTCTGGTGGGATACTAGTGCCTCCAAAGAACTGGCTCGCCAATTTGCAAAACAACAATGTGAATTACAACAAGTGCAACTACTTGACGACACTGTGGCGTTAAAAAAAACCCGTTTGCAGCGATCTCCTGCTGGGCATATGATCTTAGAACGTACTTTTCATTTCGAATTTAGTGGCGATGGTGACCAGCGCGTACTGGGTTATCTGGTTCTTATGGGCCGAAAAATCCAAAAGGTGCACCTAGATATCCACCGAATTCATTAATCTGTTAACTGATTGCCATATTTCCACCACTCTAGGCTAGAGTTTCATTGCCACTCTGCTAGAATAATCAGTCTAAACGCAGTTGATGAAATTTAGCGAGGCCTTGTTTGACTAACTTACCCGTCATTATCGGATTTGGTGGCATTAATGCAGCCGGGCGTTCGTCTTTTCATCACAGTTATCGTCGCCTAATCTCAGAACACCTAAATCAACAGCAACGTTCTGAAATGATTACCGGCTTGGCTACTCTGACCAACAAGGTTAGCTATGTAGACGGCCGCTATGTTTTAACTGCTACTGGCGCAGCCATCAGTCAAAACCAAATCAGCAAACAACTGCAAGAATCTGTCCTCGACAACACACTTATTCGCCCCATCGACCCTAGTGCCTACGACGTTGAAAACTTAGTTCTTAACAAAGCGGCTCTATTGCGGGCCAACGATGGTGAGGCCATTACCTTTTCTTTGCGCCAACGCCAAATGCCCAACAAGGTACCTGAAAATTGGCAGGTGACGCCGCAAGAAAATGGCGAATACCTAGTACGCGTAGAAGGTAGCCTAGATGCTATATTGCATGACTCACGCCGCGCACCAGTCAGTGCTGCAGGCCAATTGCCAACAGGCTTTGCCCCCGGCACCTTATACCAGTCACGCAACCATCCACGTAATTTGCAGATGACCGTATATGGTGCCTCTGACGCTTTGCGTTCGGTAGGTATCGAATGGCAGGACATCCAAGATCAAATTGCCCCAGATCGCATCGCGGTCTACGCTAGCAACTCCATTGGCCAATTAGACGAACCTGGCTTTGGTGGTTTGCTAAAGAATCCAACTCAAGGCAAACGTATTACTTCCAAGCAAATGCCTCTGGGTTATGGCCAGATGCCTGCTGACTTTGTTAATGCCTATCTACTTGGTTCTGTGGGCGCTGTCGGTTCTTCACTAGGTGCTTGCGCCACCTTCTTATACAACCTACGCAACGCTGTTAACGATATTAAGTCTGGCCTGCGCGATCTAGTGGTTGTGGGTAGCAGTGACGCGCCCATTACGCCAGAGGTGATGGAAGGCTTCCGTACCATGGGCGCCCTTGCCGAAGATCACGAACTGTGTGCCCTTGACGGTGCCGACAGCCCAGATTTACGCCGCACTTCGCGTCCATTCTCGAGCAACTGTGGTTTTACCATGGGTGAAGGTTCCCAGTGGATCATTCTAGCTAGCGATCACCTGGCGATGAAGCTAGGCGCACAAGTATTTGGTTCGGTACCTGGTGTGTTCGTTAACGCCGACGGCAACAAGAAGTCTATTTCGGCACCGGGCATTGGTAACTATATTACCCTGGCCAAAGCCTGTTCTCTTACACGAGCAATTTTGGGTGACAAGTCACTACGCCACCATTCTTGTGTACAGGCTCACGGCACCTCGACTCCGCAAAATCGTATCACCGAATCCCATGTCCTTAACCAAACGGCCAAGGCCTTTGGCATTGAGTCATGGCCTGTGGGCGCCGTTAAAGCCTACTTGGGCCACTCCCAAGGCACTGCCGGTGGTGACCAATTGATCACCTCACTAGGCTTATGGAAGTACGGTTATCTACCAGGCATCAACACCATTGATCATGTGGCTGACGACGTCCATGACAGCAACCTACGCATTCAATCTGCCCATATGGAGTTTGGTACAAGCGGTATGAACTCGGTGATTTTGAACTCCAAAGGCTTTGGGGGCAACAACGCTAGTGCCGTACTAATGTCCCCAGAGTCCACGGAACAGTTGCTTTCTCAACGTCACGGCAACAAAGCTATGACAGCTTGGCGCACGGCACGTGAAGCCGCCCAAGAACAAGCCCAAGCCTACGAAGACGAAGCAATTCGCGGTACGGCTCGCCCTATCTATCGCTTTGGTGAAAACGTGCTACAAGGCCCTGAGCTAACCATCACTGACAAGCAAATCACCATTCCAGGCTACGCAAAGCCAGTGGATATAACTGTCGATAACCCGTTTAAAGACCTTAGCTAAAGCCCTTTAGCTTAATCTCAGCACACTGCGTACATTGGCCGTAGTTTGCTGAGCAATGGTCGCGGCAGCTTCCTCACGTAATTCACTCAAGACACTCAATACCTTAGGTAAATCATCGGGCCGATTTAAACGATCTGCCTGATGAGACATAGGCATGTCTGGCGCATCGGTTTCTAACACCAGATAAGACAAAGGCAAATTAGCAAATAAACGCCGTGTCTTGCTGGCTCGCTCATAGGTAATACTGCCACCCACTCCTAGCTTAAAGCCTAGACTATTATAAGCCTGAGCTTGTTGCCCATTGCCACTATAGGCATGTACAAAACCACCCTCATCAAAATCCGCCTGACGTAAGAGCTTGATGACTCGATCATGGCATTTGCGTACATGCAAAATAACCGGCAACTTAGCGTCTTGGGCCAGTTTTAACTGCGCCAGAAACAAGACTTCTTGTTGCGCCCAAGTGTCTTCAGGCAAATGCCAATCTAGGCCAATTTCACCAATTGCTATAGGTTGCGCCTGAGCTATTAATTGTTCGAGAAGGGCTAAGTCGTCAGCTTGATGCTGTGATAAAAAATAAGGGTGTAAACCCAAGGCCAGGTGCCAATAGGGGTTCTGCTGACAGAGGGGGATAAGCTGCGGCCAATACTTAGCCACGGTGGCGGGCACCAGTAGATCCCTAACACCTTGTTGCTGGCAGTTTTGCCAAAGCTGGGGCTGCAAGGCCTGCAGCTTAGGATGATCCCAATGACAGTGACTGTCAAAGATCGCCTCCCGCTGCACGCCTTGCACCAGACTCATGACTTAGTGCTCGCGGGTAGCCCGGAAGCGAATGTCAGGCCAGCGTTCTTCCGTGAGACTTAGGTTCACACGGGTAGGCGCTAGATAGGTCAAATGACCACCACCATCGATGGCAAGGTTGTCCGCCGCTTTGCGCTTAAACTCTTCCAACATCTTATTATCATCACATTCAACCCAACGTGCCGTATTGACACTGATAGGTTCGTAGATGCACTCAACCTTATATTCGTCTTTCAAGCGATAGGCTACGACTTCAAACTGCAATACACCGACAGCACCAACGATTAGATCATTGTTTTTGCCCGGCATAAATAACTGCGTAGAGCCTTCTTCGGAAAGCTGCTGCAAACCTTTTTGCAAGGCCTTCATCTTGAGTGGATCTTTCAGGCGCACACGACGGAATAATTCCGGAGCAAAGTGGGGGATACCGGTAAACTTCAACTCTTCACCTTGAGTAAAGGTATCGCCAATCTGAATAGTACCGTGGTTATGCAAACCAATGATATCGCCAGAATGAGCTTCTTCTACGTTAGAACGCTCACCCGCCATAAAGGTTACGGCATCGGCAATCTTCACATCTTTACCCAAGCGCGCATGACGCATCTTCATACCGCGCGAGTAAGTACCCGAACAAATACGCATAAAGGCAATGCGGTCGCGGTGCTTAGGGTCCATATTAGCTTGGATCTTAAACACGAAACCGGTGAATTTTTCTTCGTTGGCTTTGACTATACGGCTACCAGCATTACGCTCTTCTGGTGCCGGCGCCCACTCCACAAAGTAGTCCAACATTTCACGTACACCAAAATTGCCTAAAGCAGTACCAAAGAACACAGGCGTCAATTGACCAGCTAGGAACAATTCAAGATCGAACTCGTGGCTAGCACCACGTACTAGTTCTATCTCATCGCGCAAGTCGTCAATCAAGTCACCAAGTAATTCTTCGGCTTCTACCGAGTCTAAACCTTGGATCTTAATATCATCAGGAATCGTATGCCCCTGACCTTGGGTAAATACGTGAATGGTATCCGTGTATAGGTTGTACACACCCTTAAAGCGCTTGCCCATACTAATTGGCCAAGTGATTGGAGCGCAGGCAATCTTCAATACGTCTTCGACTTCGTCCAAGACCTCTATTTGATCACGCACTTCGCGGTCCATCTTGTTCACAAAAGTAAAGATTGGCGTATCACGTAAGCGGCAGACTTCCATCAACTTAATGGTTCGGTCTTCCACACCCTTGGCGCCGTCAATAACCATCATCACGGAGTCAACGGCGGTCAGAGTACGATAGGTATCTTCCGAAAAGTCCTCGTGCCCAGGAGTATCTAGCAAGTTAACTGTGCGATCGCTATAAGGGAACTGCATCACCGATGAAGTTACGGAGATGCCACGTTGTTGCTCCATCGCCATCCAGTCAGAGGTGGCCATCTTGTCACCCTTGCGGCCCTTTACCGAACCCGCTTGCTGAATAGCCTGTCCGAATAACAACAGCTTTTCAGTAATGGTGGTCTTACCCGCATCCGGGTGCGAGATGATGGCAAAGGTGCGACGCTTGTTCACCTCTGCTAAAAATGCATTATCGGCCATTTGGCTCCAACCTAATGTCATTGCCCCTTGATAAGGAAGTGCTTCCTAGGGCGCGATCTGTAGAAGCTTCTATTTTCCCTTATATAGCGATTTTTCTCAAATGAAACTGGCCGCTAACTGTTGCTAATTTACGGCAAAATTAGCATAAAACACCCTCATCCTGTATAATTTGCACCCTTAAATTGAGCGTCAGAAGCCTGGCTCCTCAAGTGTAAACCGCAAACCGCAGGATATTCCATGTTCGATCTAGCTAGCCGTGCCCCGGCTAATGCCAAAAACGATGTACTTTCCGGACTCACCGTTGCCTTGGCTTTAGTACCAGAGGCCGTAGCCTTTGCCTTTGTTGCCGGTGTTGAACCCCTAGTTGGTTTGTATGCTGCCTTTATGGTGGGCTTAATTACTGCCGTATTTGGTGGTCGTCCTGGCATGATCTCTGGTGCTACAGGTGCCTTAGCCGTCGTGATGGTGAGCCTGGTAGCTCAACACGGTGTCGAATATCTATTTATTACCGTGGTACTGATGGGCATTTTACAGATCCTTGCCGGCATCCTGCGCCTAGGTAAGTTTATCCGCATGGTACCGCACCCAGTAATGCTGGGCTTTGTTAACGGCTTGGCCATTGTTATCTTCTTGGCGCAACTAAGCCAATTCAAGTTTATCGATGACAACGGTGCTCTACGCTGGTTAGAAGGCCCACAAATGTATCTTCTACTAGGTTTGATCGCCCTCACCATGGCCATCATTCGTTACTTGCCACGCATCACCACAGCCATCCCATCGTCTTTGGTAGCCATCGTGGTAGTTAGTGGTCTAGTGATTGGCTTAGACCTAGACACGCGCACCGTTGGTGATATCGCCTCCATTGCCGGTGGCTTACCAGAATTCCACATTCCAGAAGTGCCTTACAATCTAGAAACCTTACTTATCATATTGCCTTACGCAGTAATTCTAGCGGCAATCGGTTTGATTGAATCTCTACTAACGCTGACCCTTGTTGACGAAATCACAGGCACTCGTGGCCGTGGTAACAAAGAATGCGTAGGCCAAGGCCTTGCTAACACCGCTACCGGCTTGTTCGGCGGTATGGGTGGTTGCGCCATGATTGGCCAGAGTATGATCAACGTAAACTCCGGTGGCCGTGGCCGTTTGTCCGGCATTACTGCCGCTCTATCCTTGTTGGCATTTATCTTGGTAGCGTCGTCCTTGATTGAAATGATCCCAGTGGCGGCTTTGATCGGCGTTATGTTTATTGTGGTATTAGGCACTTTTGAATGGTCCAGCTTCCGTATTATCCCTAAGATCCCAAAGTCCGATGCCTTCGTATTGATCTTGGTATCCGGTGTTACGGTTGCCACTGACTTGGCCATTGCAGTTATCGTTGGTGTTATTTGTTCGGCCTTGGTATTCGCATGGAAGTATGCCAAGCACACTCAAGTAACTCACGAAGACGTAGACAACAGCCGCATCTATTACCTACGCGGCCCTATCTTCTTTGGCTCTGTGCAGAATTTCCTTGAGCTATTTGACCCAAGCCAAGATCCTGACCACGTAATCATTGATTTCCAACGCTCACGCGTTGCCGACCACTCTGGTTTGGAAGCCATTGATACTCTGGCTGAACGCTATATCAAAGCCGGTAAGCAACTACACCTACGCCACCTAAGCCCAGAGTGCGTACGCTTGCTGGCCAAAGCGGGTGACCTAGTGGAAGTGAATGTGATCGAAGATCCAGATTACAAGATTGCTACTGATAAGTTAGCTTAATATTTAAGCCAACTTACTCAATAATCAAGCTATAAAGACGCCATCATCATGATGGCGTTTTCTTTACTGCCATCTTTATTGGCGTAATAGTTATTACGGCTACCAGTAACTTCAAAACCTTGCTTGGCGTATAGTGCCTGTGCCGCAAGATTGCCCTGCCGCACTTCAAGAAATATTTGCTCCACACCCTGCTCACGTAACCATTGCATCATGCTTTGCAATAACAGCTTAGCTAAGCCCTTGCCGCGCTGGTTTACATCAACTAGTACGGTATGAATATCTGCCTGATCCAGAACATGTGCGGCCACCATATAGCCCACAGCATGGCCACCCTGTTCAATGACCATTAATCGTTCACTACCTGAGCAGACAGCCGCTAGCTGCTTGGCACTCCAAGCAGGTTCATCTTCGTGGCAGGCTAAAGTCGCAAGCTGCTCCAAGAGTTGTGTGCTTGTAGCACCTTCGCAGGCATAAACAGAGGTCGTCATTAAGCGTTTAGCAATAGCTGCATATGCAACCAGGCTTCGGCCTTATTGGCAGGAATCTTAAGTAATTGATGCAGGCTGTGGGTCAGTAATATTTGTGCTTCAGGCCATTGTTCACTCGCCACCAAACTACCTAGCTCAACGCCATCACCGATAATCAAATCGGCACTACGCTGCCCTAGCAACATCACCTTTATTACCATTTTTTCAGCAAGCAGCTTGTTTAATTGATACGCCAAAGCTTCCTGAGCACCCGAACGGCTGTGATCACCATGTTTGCCCGGTATCAGCGGCCAATGGAATTCACCCTGAGCCTGTGGCATTACCTGCTTCTCACCCAAGGCCAGGGCATTGACCATAGCAGTTTGCAGCTGAGCGAGAGAACTCGTCATGGCTGCGCCATCCTGTAGAGGCACCTCATTCAGCACCAGTACGCCAACAGCATACCAACTAAAGGAAAGGTGAACAGGTTCAATACGATCAACTACTCGCGGCTCAACAGGCACAGCTAGTTCTGCAACGACTGCCTGCTGAGCGGTCTGAGGTTTTTGCACACCTTGCTCAACACCCAGACTAGCATTATCAGCCATCAAACTATGACGTAGTTGAGATGCCTCTTCCTTAGCTTGCTCAGCGCTAATACCTAAAGGCGGCGGCTCATCAAAGCTTGGCTGCATGTCGCCACTGTTACTGCCAACAGCAACAGTTTCTACCTGACTAGGAGCACTTCCTACTGAGCTAAACTGGGCAGATTGATCCTCCTCAGCTTCTGTTTCAAGCGCGACAAATTCACTAGCGTCTTGCCATACCGCACCATGTGTAGATAGTTGGTTTGCCAATGGCAACCAACTCGCTACACCAATGGCATCGAGGTACTGCAGCCGAGCTGCTTCTGGCACTATTTGATGATGGCTCATAATTGAAAAATGTCAGGTTGGTCGTATTTGCAACACATGACATATAGCTGTTTTGTGTTACATTTGGCTGCTAGAATGAAAACAATGAAGACGGCAGCGTTCAAGCCTAATGATAAGCCTTTGCCAATACACAGGCAACCAAACAGGAGCTATCCTTGAGTAAACAATTCGATTTTGACAAGCCCACTAATCGCCATGGCACCCACTCACTAAAATGGGACAAGTATAACGACGACATCATACCCCTGTGGGTTGCTGACATGGATTTTAAAGCGGCACCTGTCATTGTTAATGCACTACAAGAGCGCATTGCTCACGGCGTTTACGGCTATACCCGACCTACTCAAGACTGGGCCCAAGTTGTGGTTGATTATTACCAACGTGAACACAACTGGCAGATTAAGCCAGAATGGCTAGTTTGGGTACCTGGTGTAGTGGCTAGTATGAACATAGCCTGCCTAGCCCTGTCTCCAGAGCACGGCACGGTGATTACCCCCGAGGTAATCTACCCGCACTTTCACGGCGCTCCAAACAACAGCCACAAGAAGTCTTATTACCAACCTATGAGTACTGCTCAAAGTCGTCTGCGTGTAGATTTAGATCGTCTCAATGAGGCACCTACCCATGACGCCAAGGTCATGCTGTTCTGCAACCCACAAAACCCAGGTGGTTGCGTATATACCGCCGACGAGCTTGCCAATATAGAAGCTTTCCGTGCAGCAAACAACTTGATCATGGTATCCGATGAAATCCATGCAGATCTAATTCTGGACCAAGATAAACAGCACATACCTTATGGCCGCATCAGCCAGCAAGCGCAAGATAACAGCATCGTTTTAGGTGCCGCTAGCAAAACGTACAATGTCGCCGGCCTAGCCTGCTCTTGGGCAATCATCGCCAATGATGAGATTCGTTCTACCTTCCAAAAGGCCATGCATGGCATCGTTTCGGAGATTAACCCACTAGGTTATGAAGCGACTATTGCAGCCTTAGAAAAGGGTGGCGAATGGCGCGCTGAACTATTGGCTTACCTACGCGGCAACCGCGACTACCTAGCACAGGAGTTTGCTAGTATTGACGGCATGGATATGCTACCCCTAGAAGCTACTTTCCTAGCTTGGATCGACGTTTCTGGCCTTGGCTTGGACGACGCCCCAGCTTTCTTTGAAGCCTCAGGTGTGGGAATGTCACCAGGAGCGGGGTTTAATGACAAAAACTATATGCGCTTGAACTTTGGTTGCCAGCGCGCAGTGCTAGAGCAAGCCATGCAGCGTATTCGTAAAGCGCTTGCTGCGCGATAGTTAATCTGGCGCCCGACGCGGCACCATTGGGGTCAGATTCCAACCCCTACCAAGCACACGGTGTTAAGGTTTAGCACGTCTATGTTGGTATGGGAGTACCCGAGACACTCGCTGCGCTCATGGCGCAGGCACTCTGACCCCAGCTACTCCCGTACCACTGACTAGCTAGAATACAAATTGAATCAGGCACCGGCGGAGCCAGACACCTCACCCAGCTCAGCAAACTGGTGTTGACGCAAAGCCTGCACTGCTGCAGCAATTGCCTCATGGTTTTTGCCTTCTAGGGCAATACGCTCATTAGTCAGTTTAGTTTTCACTTTTTTATCTAGCTTTTTCCAATCTTCCTTAATCGGCATATGCTCTGTTTCGGCATAGATGTGGCTGATAATGGCAAACTCGTCACGTTCAAGCAGCGTCGGATCAAGCTGATCAATCAGCATCTTTAAACGAATACAGCCTTCTGTGAATTCACACTGGCCTTCGTCCATAGCATTAGCTATGACACGAATACTATCTACCCGATGCTTATATTGCTCTTGCAGCATGCCCTGCAGATTTTCTATGCGCTGCTGATTTTCTTTTAGACGTACACGCTGACGCCACCATAGGAACAGGACAACCTTGAGCATGATTACGCAAAATAGGCTTAGGAAAGCGATGATTACAATTTCTGTCTGGGACATAAGCGACCTCTTTGATATCGGTGCGTATTATACCGGAAAGTTTAGGCGGCTGGCTCTTGTTTAGCGGCGTAGCCGGTAAAAAGTGCCTTCCCCCTTTTCTACTGGCGAACCTGACTCGGCACGATTTTGTTTTGGTGAAGACCCTCCGCGGCACAATTGGGGTCTGACTCCAACCTGGGCCAACTACGCGGTGCTGGGGTTTGGCACAAGCTCGTAGATAAAGGAGTCAGACCCTCTGACCCCACCTACTCCCGTACCACTGACTAGAACGTGGTCCCACCATCAGAGGTCAGGCACCTAAAAGACAGGAGCCAGACCCCGGCACTGCCAAGCCAGGTGCCACGAAGCTGGTCGTGAGCAAGCCATTGGTTAATCCCAAAGCAAAAAAAAAGCCCATCCGTTAGGATGAGCTTTTCTTTAGAATGAGTGCTTGGCGAAGATGAGAAGCTGCGCTTCTCATACCGGCCAGAAATCATAGATTTCTGTCGCTCCAGTGCCACAAAGCTGCGCTTTGTATAAAACGGCACTCTCGCCCTACGCTCACATGATCCGTTGTCGCTTCGCTCCGCTTTTGTCTTTCCCATGTGCGAGCAACTCATCACCTTTATCACACGCAATAAAAAACCCCAGATCCTGATGGACCTGGGGTTTCGTATTAGGTGCTTGGCGATGACCTACTCTCACATGGGGATGCCCCACACTACCATCGGCGCTAAAACGTTTCACTTCTGAGTTCGGAATGGTATCAGGTGGTTCCATCTCGCTATGGTCGCCAAGCA
>CALKFY010000089.1 GCA_938084925.1 uncultured Pseudomonadales bacterium | reverse complement strand
ACATACAACAAACGCACCGCAGGGTCTGAAATAATCAAGTGATCCTGCCCTTGTTTACGCAAGCGCAAACCCGCCTTTTGCATCCAGGCTGACCAGGCTTCGCTACCACCTCTGTCACGCAAGCGGGGTAGCTTATTCATGGCTTGTTGTAACTGGGAGCGATCTAAGTTTTCTAGACTGGCGGCCATATCTATACCAGCACACGGAAAAACCGGGCAAAGCCAGAGTAGTTCCGTATCAACATCTTGCCATTGGCCATCGCCCCAACGTATAGCAAGATCAATGTGCTCAGACAGACTATCTTCTTGATCAGCTAAGGGCTGCAAGCGAATATCAATATGGGGATTGATATACATAAAGTTCACCAGCCTTGGTGCCAACCAGCGGGCGGCAAAATAGCTAGACATACCCACGGTCAACTGCCACTGCTGCTGATCGCGTAGCTCATCTATGAATTCATGTAACTGCAAAAAACTCGCCTCAGCTTTTGCCACCAAGGCTTGCCCCTTTTCCGTCAGTTTTACACCGCGCGGCTGACGCAAAAATACAGCAAAACCTAACGCAGCTTCTAACTGTTGCATCTGGTAACTAATGGCCCCTTTGGTCATATGCAAAGCAACCGCCGCCTGGGTAAAACTGCGGCACTTAGCAACCTCAATAAAGAGCCGTAAACTGTCAAATTGTTGAAATCGCATAGAGTTTAAATATTTTGAACGGTTTGAATAAAATTTCTGACTTGTTGTAGCCCCTAGGCGGAGATATAAAAGCCCCATGAAATAATCCTTGAGTAGACCGCCATGTTAGAAACTAACAGCCAAGTTTGTCAATTAGCCCCTGCTATAGCGGCGAAAAAGAAGCGTGAACGAAATAACAAAGGTGGCCGTACCGCACGCATACAACGCCGCTTACAACAGAGCAAGGTACCCTGTAAAGCGATTAAAAGGCGCCTACCTGCGTACGATATTTTAAATGCAGATCAGGTCAAACAAATTGCTGACCAAGCCGATTGGCTACTGCAAAGAAGAGGCATCACCTTTCATGATGATGCTGAAGCCTTGGACATATTGGCCGCCGTCGGGGCCCGCATTGAGGGTAATCGTGCGCACTTCGAAGCCGGCCTTGCCAAACACTTGTGTCGCACAGCCCCCAGCCAGTTCACCTTGTATGGGCGTGAAGCCCAATTCAATGCCCCCGTGGGCGGTGACAATGTCATATTTACCCCTGCCTATGGCTCTCCCTTTGTGCGCTGCTTAGAAAAGGGCCGCCGTTATGCAACTCTAGAAGACTTTACTAACTTCATCAAGTTAGCCCATAGCACACCCTACCTACACCACTCTGGCGGCACTGTGTGTGAACCTGTAGACATCGATGTCAACCACCGCCACCTAGACATGGTCTACGCCCATTTACGTTATTCCAGCAAACCCTTTATGGGTTCTGTCACGGCACCAGAAAGAGCCGAAGACTCCATCGCTATGGCGCAAATTGCCTTTGATAAGGCATTTATGGACCAACATTGTGTCATTCAAGGCAATATCAATGCCAATTCGCCTCTTAGCTATGATGGCACCATGACCAAGGCCCTAAAAGTCTATGCGGCAGCTGGCCAAGGTATTGTCTTGTCACCCTTTATTATTGGCGGTGCCATGGGGCCGGTCACCATACCGGCACTGGTAGCCCAATCCCACGCAGAAGCCATGGTAGGTATTGCCCTATCCCAGCTAATACGCCCAGGTACTCCTGTGGTCTATGGCAATTTTTTGTCCACCATGAACCTACAAACGGGGGCACCTACATTTGGTACACCAGAAGCCAACCTAGCCGCCTTGGCCGTGGGACAAATGAGTCGTGAACTGAATTTACCCCTGCGCTGTGGTGGCCAATTGACGGCAGCAAAAACCGCCGATGGCCAAGCCATGCAAGAATCCTCGGACACCATGAACAGCGGTTTGCAGGCTGGCTCGCATTATGTGCTGCATGCCGCTGGCTGGCTGGAAGGCGGACTGACCATGGGCTACGAGAAGTTCGTTATGGACCTGGATCACTGCGGCATGCTGCATCGCTATGCTGCAGGTTTAGACATCAACTCAGACAGTTTAGCTAGCGCCGCCTATGAACAAACTTGTAATGGGGAGAACTTTCTAGGTATCGAACACACGCTTAAGCACTTTGAAAACGCCAACTACCGATCCAACCTGATAGACACCCAGCCATTTGAAACCTGGAGTGCCAATGGCTGTGCAGATATGGAGCTTCGTGCCCAAGGTATTTGGCAATCCATGCTTGCCAACTACCAAGAGCCCCCTATGGAGGTGGCCATAGAGCGTGAATTACAGGCCTTTATGCAAGACCGCAAAGCATTTTATAACAGCCACTAAACACCAACATCAACTTAACGGAGAATACCATGAGCGACTCCCCTCGCACTTCTGCCTTAGCATCACGTCACCGAGCCCTAGGTTCAGGCCTAGAAGACTGGAACGACATGGGCACCGCCTGGTCCTACAACACCGACCCCAATGATGAGCACGATGCGGTGCGTGAAGCCGCTGGTTTGTTTGACATGTCGCCATTAAAAAAGGTCTATGTACGCGGCCCCGATGCGTTGCAAGTCGTGGACTATATGATTTCTCGCGACATGACTAAGGTGGCCCCAGGTCACAGCGTCTATGGCAGCATTCTCACAGATCAAGGCACTATGGCCGACGATGCCATTATTGCTAATAACGGCGGCAATGAATACCTATACTGCTACGGTTCGGGTGATAGCATGGCCTTGTTACAAGCGGCAGCCCAGGGACTTGACGTCAGCATTGAGCTGGATGACGATTTACATAACATTGCCGTACAAGGCCCTTTGGCATTGGACCTTGTCAATGCCAACACCACCTCGGATGTTGCTGAATTGGGTTATTTTCAACACCAGCAAGTGGAGCTGTGCGGCCACTCAGTGCGCCTATCACGCACGGGCTATTCTGGCGAACGTGGTTATGAAATTTTCTGCAGTGCACAGCAAGCACCTCTGATTTGGGATGCATTGCTAGAACAAGGTGCCGATCAAGGCGTCATGGCTTGTTCTTTCACCGCCCTTGACAAGGTACGCATCGAAGCAGGCTTGTTGTTCTATGGCTACGACATGACCGCAGATCATACGCCTTGGGAAGTAGGCTTGGGGTTCACCATCAATCGCAACAAGGCCGACTATCGTGGCAAACAAGCCGCCTTGGCTAGTGAAGCCAATCCTAAGTTAGTTGGTGCTGGTGTCGGCATAAGCGGTGAACAGCCCCTAGAAGGTGGCGAAACACTTTGGCTGAATGGTGAAGAAGTAGGTGTGATCAACAGCCCAGGTTTCTCTCACCGTCTTGGCCAAACGCTTGCACTTGCGCATATCCAAGCCAACGCCAATACCGCAGGCATGGAACTAGAAGTGAGAAGTGAAGGCTATAACGGTATTGCAACCATTGCTAGCTTACCCTTTTATGACCCCCAAAAGAGTCGTACCCACGCTGAGTAATCCAGTCTACAACTAAACCTATACTGGCTCTTTATGCAATAAAGAGCCAGTATTTGTGTCTCAAACGAATGGCAAAAGCCAACAAGCAAAACTCAGCATCCGCCTTGCACCTAGCCCATCACTAACCTATAGCTAGCCACAGTGCCACAGCCAACATCAAGGTACCCGCTATGCGGTTCATTACTTGCACGTTGTTGCCTTTCATAAGCAACTTACCCAAGCTCTTACCACCTAAGGCATAGCCCACCATAGAGATGAATTCAGTGAAGCTAATGATGGCCACAATGGTCACCACCTGTGGTACAAATGGCTTGTCCATATTAATAAATGGCGGTAACAAAGCAATGCAAAAAGCCCAGCCTTTGGGGTTGGCAATGGCCGTTAAAAAACCCTGGTTAATTAACTCCCAGCGCCCTGTCTGCTTGGCGGCACCGGACAAGTCAATGGCCATCTTGCCCCGTGATCGCCATAACTGCACGCCAAGGTAGGCCAAATAGGCACCACCACCTAGCTTCAAAACAACAAACGCGGATGGATATTTTAATACTAGGGCCGCAACGCCTACCATCGACAGAACAGCAATAGTGCCCACACCTACTAGCTCACCAACCATCATCCACATGGTGCGGCGCAACCCCACGGTCATGCCCAAAGTCAAAGCCAAGGTCATGCACATACCAGGAGTAATGGAGACAAAAAAGAAAGTTGTGGCAAAAGCGATAATTGCAGCGGTTTCCATGGCATAATCTCATCCTTTAATACAGCCGCGCATAGTGCGCCACTTTTCCTAGCCAGTCAACATTAGGTCAACCAATGCACAACACCTCGCCTTTTTCCATTACCTATTGGCGCCTATTTATAAAGGAATTGATACACGACATTATCGCCGTATCAGTGCCTCTTTTTAAACTGATGATACCTGTCATTATTATCGTCAAAATACTGGAAGAAATCGGTGCCGTGGCCCTATTAGGCCAAGCTTTGTCACCTTTTATGGCCGCTATTGGCCTGCCAGAAGAGATGGGCATGGTGTGGGCGGCCACCATCGCCACCAATATCTACGGAGGCTTCTTTGTGCTTTACAGCCTCACGGACCCAAGCAACTTTAGCACCGCTCAAATGACCGTGTTAGGGGCCTTAATGCTCATGGCCCATGGTTTACCAATAGAAGCGCGCATTGCTCAAAAAGCCGGTGTCAGGCTACGTAGTGTTTTGTTCCTGCGCATAGTTGGTGGCTATTTCATGGCATGGTTACTACATATCTGGTACACCACGGCAAACTACCTGCAAGAACCTGCCACTATTTTTTGGCAACCACAAAGCCAAGCGGCTGATCTTTGGTCTTGGGCAGTAGGACAGTTGGAAGGGTTGCTTGCCGTACAAGTCATTATTGTAATGTTACTCACAGGCTTAAAAATCATCAAACTAGTGGGCATCGAACGACTATTACAAGCTCTACTACGCCCCATATTAAAACTGATGGGTATTGGTAAAGAGGCCACCACCATCGCTCTAGTTGGCGTTACTTTAGGCTTGTCATTTGGTGGCGGCTTATTAATCAAGGAGGCCCATTCTGGCAAGGTGAGCAAACGCGACATATTTGCTGCCATTACTTTATTAGGCTTTTGCCATAGCATCATCGAAGACACGTTGGTGATTATGCTTATTGGTGCCCACCTATCCGGTGTTTTATGGTTCCGCTTAGCATTTTCCATGATCATGACTTGGTTTATGGTGCAGCTTATGGACCGTAGTAACGACAAGTTTCGACTTCGTTACCTCATTAAATAGATAAACAACTAATGCCATGATCATTATCAGCCCATCCATCACTATCCCAGCCCACGAAATTGATATGCAATTCGTACGGGCACAGGGTGCTGGTGGCCAACACGTCAACAAAACCTCTACCGCTGTACACCTATTCTTTGACATACATGCATCCAAGTCCTTACCTGACTTCCTTAAGCAACGCTTGTTAAAGCTACGCGATCACCGCCTCAGTGCTTCGGGCAAGATCATTATTAAAAGTCAGGATAGCCGTAGCCAAGAAATGAACCGTCAAACAGCCCTACGACAACTGCAAGAGCTGATTCAAAAAGCCAACGAACGACAAAAACACCGTATCGCTACGAAACCAACAAAGGCTTCAAAGCGCCGCCGCGTGGATACAAAAACTCAAAAGGGGCAAACCAAAAAGTTGCGAAGTAAGCCGTCTATTTAATACCAGTCCACTGGCCTGAAAGTTATATAAAATAACACCTTGCGCCACCCCTAACACTACAGTTAAATATATTCAAACTATAGCGGGGTTATTATGCATAAACTAATTCTATTAATCAGCTTTATAGCTAGTCAAAGCCAAGGCTTACAACCAACAACCTAGCCAACATCTACGCAAAAAACTCACCTATAAGCTCAATAAAAGCGGTCAATTTAGTATCTCAGGAGAGCTTGATCTTTTTGGGCCATCACGAGCCTACGACACAGAAATTTTGGGCAACCTGCACAACAAAGTAGGTCTAGGTATCTGGAACGATGGCGACCCTATGTTGGTGATTTTTGAAAAGCTAAAGCCTTAAATCAACATATGCTAGCCAAATGAGGAAACGTTTACCAAGCACCAGATAAAGACTGATTACCCAAGGTATAGGTGGCACGCTGCCCATTAGATAAGGTTGCCGTCATAGGGTTAGGCTGCTTCTTGGGTGGTTTCACATACCACTTCATGGCAACTTGACCACGTGCGATGTGGCCGGGGTTACTGGCTAGCCGCTGTAAGCCCGCCACCGTTAGCTCATCGTCTTCCGACGTCCACAGGTCACCTTCTGCACTTAAAGTTTGCCACTGAGCATGGCGCTCAGACAATGGCTTCTGCAGCATTTTGAAAGGTACCTTGGCTTCTGTATTACCCGTGCGCTTGTAAAGCAACGGTAACAAGGGGGCCGTAAAATCAATGAGCCAGCCATCCACTTCTATCCACCATTGATGATGGGCATCAGTAGCTTGTAGCTGCTTGTCTTGCAGCTGGCCATAACTAAAAATTTTAGCCGCACCCAAGTGTATGGCCATAGCACCAGCAACAGGCTGAGCACGTAAACCATAATGCTGCTTTAAGATTTGCGCGCCATAGACACTAAACAGCATGCTCACCTCATTGGCGGCCACGCGGTCTTGTAGCAACAAGGCTTGAATGGTGTGGTAGATACGTTGGTAATCGGCAAGTTTGATAAGCATAAGGAGATATAGCGCTAATGTCAGAAATGAATAACAACAGCCACCTAGTGCAAGTGGCAAGGGCCGACTAGCTTACCATAGTCGTGCCCTTTAAGCCTGTAAAAGCCTAGATTCTAGCTAACTTGCATCATCGCTACGTTCATTCAACTCCATGTGGCCGCCATTATTAGCAAACAGGCGCCGCACCATAGGCTCGAAAAATTCTAAAGGCTTAGTTGGGTAATCACAATCGAAGGAATTTTGATCATAGTTATGGCAAAAATACTTGCAGTCTTCGTAGTAAGGACTGTCTTTGTATTTTTCCCGAGCCATTCGATCACCACCCAAAAAGTGATTGTAATAATAGCCTTGAAATACGCAATGATGCTTAATAATCCAATAGGTTTTTTCAGATACATAGGGCTTTAAGATAGCAGCCGCAACTTCACCATGATTGTAAGGTGCAATAACATCACCAATATCGTGTAGTAAGGCGGCGACTATGGTTTCTTCATCTGCATCATCGTTATAAGCACGCGTAGCCGACTGCAACGAATGCTCATAGCGGTTGATGGGATACGGCGTCCATTCTTCGTTTAGCATGCGTAGCTGGTCAAACAAACGATCAACTAGGCCTGAGTTGTACTCTTCTTCCCAGTCAGCAACGATATCAAAGTCGTGCTGCGTGGCATCGGTAAAGGCCTTCCAGGTACCTTTTTCACGTGTATTTTGACCGTCTGGCATAGTATCTATCCATAGCAAATGATTAACTTATGACACCAAGCTTAAAGTCCTGCAAGCAGTATTACCAGTAAATGATTTGTAGGTTGAGTATGAAGTTTTGTTTGGGCTTATATGAGCGGGGTAGACCTTAGGTCTTATATGATCTTAGTTAATTCCTCGCCACTGGCGCTAACACCAAACCGCTGTGACAAGACACAAAGTCACAGCGGCGCAGTGTCACAGCGGCTTATCAATACTGCTTAGCTGTGCGCTGGATCCCAGCCACTAATAGCTTTCACTTCCAAGAAATCTTCCATGCCTAGCACACCACCTTCACGGCCGTTGCCAGACTGCTTGTAGCCGCCAAAAGGTGAACCATTGGCGCGAGACGTACCGTTCATTTCCACCATACCAGAACGCAGCGCACGCGCCACACGGTTAGCCTTGGCACCATCGGTGGTTTGCACGTAGTTAGTGAGGCCATAAACCGTATCGTTGGCAATAGCGATGGCTTCTGCTTCTGTATCAAAAGGAATAATACTTAGCACAGGGCCAAATACTTCTTCACGGGCAATCAGCATGTCATTGCTGACATCAGCAAACACGGTAGGCTTAACAAAATAGCCTTGTTCAAAACCTGCAGGCTTACCGGTACCACCAGCTACTAGGTTAGTACCTTCGTCAATGGCAGCTTGAATCAAGCCTTGAATCTTGTTGTACTGCAGTTCAGAAACTACTGGGCCCATATGACGCCCAGAGTCGGCAGCACGACCTACCTGAGTTTTATTGGCTACCTCTACTGCTGTGGCTACCGCTTGGTCATAGATACTGCGTTCTACCAACATACGCGTGGGTGCGTTACAGGACTGACCTGAGTTGCCAAAGCAATGGCGTACACCACGTACTACCGCCTTTTCATCAGCATCCGCAAAAATAATGTTGGCACCTTTACCACCCAATTCCAAGGCCACACGTTTTACCGTATCAGCGGCATTCTTAGAAATGGCAATACCAGCACGGGTAGAACCGGTGAAGGACACCATATCCACATCAGGATGGCCCGTCATGGCAGAGCCAACACCCATGCCATCACCATTTACCATGTTATACACGCCAGCAGGAAAACCTGCTTCATGGATCATTTCAGAGAACAAAATGCTAGACAGCGGGGCTATTTCCGAAGGCTTTAATACCATAGTGCAACCAGCAGCTAAGGCCGCGATCACCTTAAGCACCACTTGATTCATCGGCCAGTTCCAAGGTGTAATCAAAGCACAAACACCAATCGGTTCGTAAATTAAACGATCGCCAGGAGAACGTTCGCTGAAAGCACGTTCAAATTCAAAATCCTTTAACGCACGTAACAAACCCTTACTATGCCACGTACCTGCACCGGATTGGGAGCTACATGCCATATCAATAGGCGCACCCATTTCTAAGCTAATGGCTTTACCCATTTCATCGTTGCGAGCCATATAGATGTCCAAGAACTTCTCAATTAGCGCGACTCGCTCTGCTTGGCTAGTTTGACTCCAATCTACAAAAGCCATTTTAGCTGCAGCAACTGCTGAGTCCACATCGTCAGCAGAGCCAAGGGAAATAACATCAACAACCTGTTCAGTGGAAGGATCGATGACATCAAAATCATCGGCAGCCTGCGGGGCCACCCATGCGCCGTTAATATAAAAATTCTTACTATTGGACATATTGGTCTCTCTGATTTAAGCGAGTTAAAACAATTTATTATAAGCTAATATATAAACACTTATTGCCGAAAGCCTTATTTTTCAAGGCTTTCGGATTGATTGTTCAATATATTGCACAATACAGACTTGGTAAAATTTGGTCAAGACATTTGCCAAATTTGTGCCAGCACCTTACTCTACCCCCTGCTTAATAAAATAGACCAAAATCAGGTTATTTTTTACGCCTAATAACTATAACAATGACAGAACAAAGTTGATGACAACGAACATTGCCGTCACGACTTCCAAACCGCCTACTTCGCGCTTTAAAGTCTCAGTTCTAATTTAAGATGATAACGGGAAAATTCCATGCCAAGCCAATCTTATGATGTGGTTATTGTTGGCGGCGGATCTGCTGGCATTGCCACAGCCGCTAGCCTACTAAACCGCACCAAAGCCTTATCAATTGCCATTATCGAGCCATCACGCACGCACATCTACCAACCAGGGTGGACCATGGTTGGTGCCGGTATATTCAAGCCAGAAGAAACTATTCGCCCTATGGCCAACGTCATGCCCAAGGGCACCACTTGGATTGAAAAGGGTGCCGCTGGCTTCCAACCACAACAAAATGCCGTAGAACTCAATGATGGCAGCCTAGTCGGCTATAGGGCTTTAATAGTGACACCAGGTTTAAAACTAAACTTTGCTGCCATCGAAGGTTTAGAAGAAACTCTTGGCGAAAATGGTGTTACCTCTAACTACCGCTATGATCTTGCTCCTTATACTTGGGAGCTAGCGCGTAATTTAAAATCGGGCACCGCCCTATTCACCCAACCACCTATGCCTATTAAGTGCGCAGGAGCACCGCAAAAGGCCATGTACCTTTCAAGCGATTGGTGGCAACAAAAGAGTGCTCTAGATAAAATTGACGTGCAATTCCACAATGCCGGCGGTGTGTTATTTGGCGTGGCAGACTTTGTACCGCCACTGATGAAGACGATCAATGAATATGGCATTAATTTAAATCTTAACAGCCAACTCGTTAAAGTAGACGGACCCAACCAAATCGCTTACTTCAACCAGATCAAAGATGGTGAGGTAATCGGTCAGATTGAACGCCAGTTTGATATGCTGCACGTATGCCCACCTCAAACGGGCCTCGACTTTATGCAAAACCAGCCCATCACTGATGCCAACGGTTGGTTGAAAGTCGACCCAGAAACATTACAAAATCCAGATTACGCCAACATCTTTGGTTTAGGCGATTGTGTAAACACCACCAATGCCAAAACCGCTGCTGCAGCTCGCAAGCAAGCTCCAGTCGTAGCAGAAAACCTGCTTGCATTCCTCAATCACCAACCATTGCCAGCGGGCTACGATGGCTATGGCTCATGCCCATTAACCGTTTCTCGCAGCCACATATTACTGGCTGAATTTGGTTACGGAGGCAAGTTACTACCTACCTTCCCTAAGTGGTTACTAGAAGCTACCAAACCCAGCCGCTTCTCATGGTGGTTAAAAGCTTCAGCTATGCCTCCTGTATATTGGCATCTGATGCTTAAAGGTCGTGAATGGCTAGCTAAACCAATTGATAGAACTCAGGTCAAGAAGTAATCAAACGATGATGAATAGGACTATGATTGCTTGTTCTAGCTTATTGATAAGCCAGCTTAGCCAGTGCTATGCTGGCGCAAATAAGGTGGAGAAACACTTATGAATCAAGACCCTTTCGTAATCGTAATGAGTGGTTTGCCAGCCAGCGGTAAATCTACGCTTGCACACCAATTACAAAAAGCGCTGAAATTACCTTTAATTGACAAAGACGATATCCTGGCACCCTTTAACAACCAGCTAAATCCAAGCAACCTTGAACAGAAGCGCCTTTTAAGCAGTAGTGCCGACGAGGTGTTTATCACCTTGGCCAAAAAACTCAACCGCGGCATTATCTGTTCGTTCTGGCATCACCCCGGATCAACCAACACCCCAGGCACCCCAGCCGAATGGCTACGCTTGATGCCAGGAAAAGTTCTCGAAATATACTGTCATTGCAGTGCCGAAACTGCTATCGAGCGTTTTACTATTCGCCAACAGAAAGCCGCCATTGGCGAAGCTGTAAAGCCCATGAGTGCGGGCGCCAAGGCAGAGTATCAGATACAAGTATCACTAGGCCCTTTAGATATTACTGACTCGATTTCTGTCGATACAGAAGAGCCTGTTAACTTACAACACCTATTACCCAAAATCCGAGCGTTTCTAGAGCTCGGATAAGCTCAAGGAGATTCACCATCATGCCAACTCAATTCAATCGCCTAGCTGTGATATTACATTGGTTTTCAGCTGTACTAGTCATGCTGTTATTGTTCGCTGGCAGCCAGATGCTAGCCCCACTTGATAACAGTGACCCAATGAAAATTGGTGCCCTACAGGGCCATGCAACCTTAGGTGTGTTGGCAGGTTTGCTGACTCTAATTCGCATAATTAACATAAGAATGCGTGGCAAACCTGCAGAGATAAGTCCAGAAGGTTCTTTAATGGCCCGCGCTTCTAGCATAGGCCATAAAGCTTTGTACTTGTTGATTCTCGCTGTCGCTGGCAGCGGCATGGCTATGGCTGCCGCTGTTGACCTACCTGCTGTAATCGCTGGACAAGCAATGCTACCGGAGTCATTTGCGCACTTAGGCGCTAGATCTGCTCACGGCATCCTAACCAAACTGCTTGCATTGACTATTTTAGGCCACATTGCTGCTGCCCTTTACCATCAGTTTATTCTGAAAGATGGTTTGATAAGCCGCATGCGTTTTAAGCGTATGGACTAGGGAATAACAAAGAAAAAAAGGGGACTGGCTTTTTTGCGCAGCAAAAGTGCCTGTTCCGTTACGCCAGCAATAGTGCCTGTCCCGTTACCCCTGCAAAAGTGCCTGTCCGGTTACGACAAAGCCTCCTGCCTGCCAACGGCACTAAATCCTGCAAGGGACAGGCACTTTTTGCTCGCTACGCGTGCAAATCAGAGCCAGTCCCCGAGCTACTACCCTGCAATTACTAGCAAGCAGCAGTAACAGAAACCTCAACTAACAACGTTTCACGAGCCATAGCAGCTTGCACACACGCTCTAGCCGGTGCGTGACCAGTTGGCACCCACTCGTTCCATACAGCATTCATAGCAGCAAAGTCGTCCATTGACTTTAGATAGATAGTGGCTGACAACATACGTGTGTTATCAGAACCCACACTGGCTAGCAGCTCATCAACCTTAGCGAGCATAGTTTGCGTTTGCTCAGTGATGTCCGTATTAGCATCAGCGGCAACTTGGCCACACAAATAAGCCACATTGTTATATACCACAACCTTGCTGGTACGCTCGTTGGTTTGGTGACGACCTATGTTCATTGCTTTTATCTCGCGCAAAAAGCCGATACTAACGCCAACCACCGAAACTGACAAGGCACAATTTACTCTACAAACAATAAATTGTACTTAAAGATAAAAAATGGCATTGTGTGGAGCGTTTACTGCCAATTAACACCTTTTACTACGAGACACCCCCTATGAGCCAGCTATTTGCACCCCTTACTATCAAGTCCGTCACTATGCGCAACCGTGTCGGCGTGGCACCCATGTGCCAATACCATGCTATAGATGGCACTGCCCAAGACTGGCACCAAACCCACATAGGCGCTCTTGCCATGGGAGGCGCTGGCTTAATTATTATGGAAGCCACAGGAGTCTCCCCAGATGCACGTATCACACCTTATTGCCTTGGCTTGTGGAACGACGCGCAAGTACAAGCATTAGTGCCAATAGTAAAATTTGCTAAACAGCAAGGTTCTACTATGGGTATACAGCTGGCTCATGCTGGCCGCAAAGGTAGCAGCGAACGCCCCTGGCTTGGCGGCACCCATCTAACGACAAAGCAAGGTGGATGGGACACAATGGCCCCTAGTGAATTGGTATTTGATACGGACGGCACACGCTTGTGGAAAACGCCCCAAGCTATGACCCAGGCAGACATTGATGCTGTGCAGCAGAACTTTGCAGATGCTGCCACACGCGCCTTGCAAGCGGGCTTTGAGTTTATTGAGATACACGGCGCCCACGGCTACCTGTTACACACGTTTCTTACGCCTATGGTTAACCAACGCACCGATAACTACGGTGGTAGTCTTACTAACCGTGCACGCATGTTGATGGAAACAGTGGCAAAAGTACAGACAGTATGGCCTAAACACTTACCGCTGGGTGTGCGCCTATCGATGGTTGACTGGAGTGAAGATGGCCTGAGCCTAGAAGACACCATCACGGTGGCTGGTTGGCTCAAAGAAGCCGGCGTCGACGTGATCGATTGCACCACAGGTGGTGCCACGCCGGAAGCGCGAAGCTCTATCAATAATGGTATTGCCCAACAACCAGAGATGGCCGCTGCAGCACGTGCTGGAACAGGTATAATGACCATGGCCGTAGGCGAAATCACAGACGCCAAGCAAGCAGAAACCATTATTACTGATGGCAAAGCCGACATGGTGCTGCTAGCCCGACAACTGTTACGCGACCCTTATTGGCCGCGACATGCAGCCAAGGAATTAGATGATGACGTTGCGGCACTCATGCCAGACCTACATAAATTATTTATTGGCAAGAACCCCTAGCACCCTAGTTACGCATACTATTAAGCACGTCAAGAGCGATGTCACCAGGCAACATTACATGCTTGAACATCAGCTCTTGCGCTAAGCTTCGATTGCCGTCAATAATGGCTGTATAAACTTCTCGATGCTCTTTAGCTGAGCGTTCCAAGCTGCCACGCAAACGGTGGCGCGCCCTGAAATAAGCGACTAAACGTGTACCTACGCGCTCTACCTGCTCTATCAATACCTGATTACCTGAAGCCTTAAACAGTGCAAAATGAAAATCCAAATTGAGGTCATAATAATTGTCACCACTGATAATAGCATTAGGATTTTCGGAGTTAACAAACGCTTCACAAGCCAGCACCGCCTGTTCCAATGCCAAGCCTTGTTTATGGGTAATGCGCTGAGTGGCATATTTGGCGGTCAGACCTTCTAACTCGGCATAAACTTCCACGGCGCCTAGTAACTCTTCGATATTGTACTCTTGCACACGTACACCACCACGGCTTTTCTTAACCAGCAGGCCTTCATTTTCTAAAGCCAAAATCACTTCGCGAATGGGTGTAGCCGACAAACCAAACTCTTTTGACAAGTCGGCTTCATTAACAACATCACCAGGAGCCCATCGTCCAGTACGCACATTATCTATAATGGCTTGTTTTAGAAGGTCTTTTTTGCTCATCTCCATACCACCATAAATATATATAATTACCTATTATATATATTTATAAAAGCTATTGAAATATTTTGGTAGCTTTTATATTCTCTCAACGTCCAATAGGACGTTATCTTTGGCAATAAACCCCCATACAAGAAGCCACATACACCAGACACATAATAGGCAAATAGCAGGCAATAGCATGATGTACAATAAACCAAACACCACCTATAGCGGCCACGAGCTATGCAATAAAACGGCCTACGAAGTTGTACAACTACTACGCCAGGGTGATGTATCCCCTAGCGAACTAGTGACGGCTAGCAGCCAGCGCATTGAACAAGTTGAGCCAAGTGTTAACGCAATGCCTACTCGCTGTCTTGAACGTGCACAAACGGATGCCAAGCAGTGGGATCACGCTCCCAAATTCGATTACACCCGTGGCCACCTTAGTGGTTTGCCCACAGGTATTAAAGACCTCAATGCGGTAAAAGGCGTACGCTCTACTTGGGGCAGTGTTGGCCTAGCCGACAACATTCCTAACCATAGCGATTATTTCGTTGAGCGCCTAGAACAACGTGGCGCCATCGTTATGGGCAAAACCAACTCGCCAGAAATGGGCGCTGGTGGTAACACATTTAATGAAGTGTTTGGTCGCACGCGCAACCCGTGGAACACCCACAAGAATGCGGGTGGTTCTTCAGGTGGTGCTGCCGTGTCCCTAGCCACTGGCGAAGTATGGTTAAGTCACGGTTCCGATTTAGCCGGATCTTTACGCACACCAGCAGCATACTGTGGTGTGGTAGGCTTGCGCCCAAGCCCAGGAGTGGTACCTAGCGGCCCTTCTAGCATTGATTTCCAAACCGAAGGCGTACAAGGCCCCATGGCCCGCAACGTGTTGGATTGTGCCCTATTTTTAGATGCTATGGCCGGCTTTGAGCCACGTTGTCCTATCACTTGGCCAGCACCAGCAAGCTCTTATCAAAAAGCCGTACTAGAAGCTGATGAAAAAGTACGCATTGCTTACAGCCGCGACTGGCATGGCTTTACCACTACCAGCAACGACATGGATCGCATTCTGCGCCAGGCTCTTAGTCAGGTTGAAGCGCAAGGAGGCATTGTCGATGAAGCCTGCCCAGAGTTACCTGGTCTTGATCACGCCTACCGAGTTTACCGTTCTATGTTATGGGCATCGGGCCCAGGACGAGCACCAGAAGCCATTCAGAAACACTTTAAGCCTACACTACAAGGCAACATTGATTACGGCCGTAATCTGAGCATTGATGACGTCTATGATGCCAACATCAATCGATCCACCATGTACAGCAATACGCAGCAGTTTTTGCAAAACTATGATGTCTTAGCCTGCCCTGTAGTTGGCTTGCACCCAGGTCCTGTAGAAGAAGAATATCCAACTCATATTGATGGCAAGCCTTTAGGTGATTATATTGAATGGTTGAAATTCTCCTACTTATCAACGATTACCGGGTTACCTTCAGTTTCTGTGCCAGTTGGCTTTACTGATGATGGCATGCCTGTGGGCATCCAACTAATCGGTCAACCCAGAGGCGAAGCTAGATTACTGGCTGTTGCCAAGACGGTTGAGCAGGCCGTAGGCGGACCAACAGGCCCTATTGACCCGATAACCAAATAGCCTTTATATCAGGACACCATTTTATGTACGATCAAAACCATCTCGCACAATCTCTTAGTAACGGCGCTGCCAACAACCTTAATACCTGCTTTTTACAAGCTGGTGAACAAGGCGATGCCGTTAGCTATGCGGAATTTTATGCCCGTAGTGAGCAGATGGCGGCCGCCTTGGTAGCTGCAGGATTAGCACCGGGGGACCGTGTTGCAGCACAAATCGACAAAACCGTCACCGCTCTAGAGCTCTATATGGGCACTATTTTGGCTGGCGGTGTATTCTTACCTCTCAACACAGCTTATACCATTAAAGAACTAGAATACTTTTGTGGTGATGCTGAACCTAAACTAGTTGCCTGTGATCCCAGCCGCAAAGATGCCATTCAACATATGGTAGGCCCGACCATAACAGTATGGAGCATAGCCAGCGATGGCAGTGGCGATGCTGCCAATGCTCGCGATCAACAAACACCTGGTTTTGAAGTTGTACCACGCGAGGCAAGTGATCTAGCCGCTTTCCTTTACACCTCGGGCACTACGGGCCAACCAAAAGGCGCTATGCTTAGCCACGGCAATCTAGCCAGCAATGCCTCCACTCTAGCCAGCGCTTGGCAGTACACGGCCGATGATTGCTTGATTCATGCCCTACCCATCTTCCATATTCATGGCTTATTTGTCGCCGTGAACATCACCCTAGCCACCGGTGCTAGCTTGATTTACATGAAAAAATACCAACCTCAGGCAGTCACCGAAGCCATGACTCAAGCTAGTGTATTAATGGGTGTACCAACCTTTTATACCCGCCTGCTAGACTATGACGGTTTCACTAGTGATGCGGCCAAGAGCATGCGTTTGTTTGTTTCTGGTAGTGCGCCTTTGCTAGCGGAAACCCACCGTCAATTTGAACACAGAACGGGCCACCGTATTCTAGAACGCTATGGCATGACAGAAACCGGCATGATGAGTTCCAACCCCTATGAAGGTGAACGTCTTGCCGGCACTGTAGGTAAGCCACTGCCAGGTATTACCATGCGTGTTGCCGATAATAACGGCCTACAAGTTCCTCAAGGTGAACGTGGTGTAGTAGAGGTTAAAGGCCCTAACGTATTCCAAGGCTATTGGAAAAAACCTGAAAAAACCGCTGAAGATTTTCGTGATGACGGTTTTTTTATCACCGGGGATATCGGCCTAATTGATGATAAAGGCTATCTAAATATCGTCGGCCGGGCCAAAGACCTGATTATTTCTGGTGGCTTAAACGTCTACCCAAAAGAAATTGAAAGCCTGCTTGATGACCTAGAAGGTGTTAAAGAATCTGCTGTTATTGGTGTGCCCCACCCAGACTTTGGTGAAGCAGTGGTAGCGGTACTGGTGAGTCATGATAGTAATCACCCGACTAGTGAGGCTATTATGGCGCAAATCAAACATGATTTGGCCAAATTCAAGCAACCCAAAGCCCTGTTCTGGGTGACGGATTTACCGCGCAACACCATGGCCAAAGTTCAGAAAAATGTATTGCGCGACCAATATGCTGATCTATATAGCTGAAGAGGTAATAACCCCAATGTTAATGCAACAAACGCGCGGTACTGAAGGCTCCCTATTCAACCGTTCCATGAGCCGTTTAAAAGAACTGTGGAACAGCTTTCCGTCAGTGACTGAAAATGCCGATGGTCAAGCACCTACCAGTATCGACTTGGACGGTTCCAGCCTTGACGTTTTGCATGATGAAATTAGCTACTGCCTCAATAAGTCAGTTGGCGAAATGGCAACCCGTAAACAAGCTGTACTAGTCGCCAGACAATATCTAGAGCTTAGTGACCTTGGTAAGCAACGTTTCTTGACCCTGTTGGCCGAAGACTTTGACTTAGACTACGAACAGGTAAAAGCCACCATTGACCAATGGCAGCCAGACCCCGTTAGCACCAATAAGCTACGTGCAGCCTTGGAATCACCTCGTTTGACCCTGTTGCGCCAGTTTAACGAGCTGCCAGATGGTATTAAGTTCCTCGTGAATATGCGTGCCGACCTCTTAGGTATTAAAGAAAAAAGCCCTGCCTTACAAGGCCTGCAGCAGGAAATGAAGCAACTGCTGCATGCTTGGTTTGACCTTGGCTTTTTGCAGCTGGAGAAAATCACTTGGGATTCCCCTACTTCGCTATTAGAAAAGCTGATTGAATACGAAGCCGTGCATGCTATTAATGGCTGGAGTGATTTGAAAAACCGCCTGGCCAGCGACCGGTGCTGCTACGCTTTCTTCCATCCACAAATGCCCGATGAGCCACTTATTTTTATTGAGGTGGCCCTGACCCAAGGGTTGGCTGGCGAAATGGCACCATTACTCGATGAAGACGCCCCCCTATTGGACACAGACACAGCAGATACCGCTATCTTCTATTCTATCTCCAATACCCAACGTGGTTTGGCAGGCATCAGTTTTGGCAACTTTTTGATCAAGAACGTGGTCGCGCAACTACTCAAGGACTTCCCTCATCTTTCTCAGTTCTCCACCTTGTCACCTATTCCGGGCTTCAATAAATGGCTCACGGCCAATCCAGACAAGGCCTTAGACCTGCTAGAAGAAGACCAACGTCAAGAGCTTAAAGCCCACTGTGAAGAGCTGGGGGTAGCCGCCAACCTATCGGCTTTATTGGCCGCCGACTGGCAGTCAAGCACCGAAGTTAGCGACTGGTTAGAAACGCCGACTAAACAGCTAATCAGCCATTATTTGGTGGCAGAAAAACGGGGCAAGGGGGCGCTCGACCCGGTGGCCAACTTCCACCTTAGCAACGGTTCCAAAGCAGCCCGCCTTAATTGGCGTGCCAACTTGAGCCAGCGTGGCATAAAGGAATCCGGCTCTGTCATGATCAACTACGTTTATGAGCTGGGTAAAATCGAAGACAACTGCGTCGCCTACGTAGAACACGGCAGCGTAGCCAACGACTTAAAAGCATAACCACAGCTGCCCCACATACGCCTTGGCCTTGTAGGCCTTGGCTATGCTGACAATTACCTTGACCATACCTAGCGCAAATATTTTACCCCAGGCAGTACACACAACATTTCATACAAAAGACCTGCCGCGGTGACCGAAGTCGAACGGGTTTGATCAAACGGTGGGCATACCTCCACAAGATCACAACCAACTAGATCTAAACCACGACAGCCGCGCACAATTTCTATACCTTGGGGCACCGTTAAGCCGCCAATTTCTGCAGTACCTGTGCCCGGCGCATAGGCAGGGTCTAGGCCATCGATATCAAAGGACAAGTACACAGGACCACCCTGCACCTTGTCACGCACCTCAGCCATTAGTGGCTCTAAAGATTTATGCCAGCACTCTTCGGCTTGCACCACGCGAAAGCCTTGCTGCTTGCCCCACTCGTATTCATCGACACTGTAGCCAGTACCCCGCAAGCCAATTTGCACCACCCGCTGACAATCTAGCAAGCCTTCTTCTACTGCGCGTCGAAAGGGCGTGCCATGAGCAATGGCCTCACCAAACATATGTTCGTTGACATCCGCATGGGCATCAATATGCACGACACCAACGGGGCCGTATTTTTTGGCCATAGCACGTAAAATTGGCAGGCTAATGGTGTGATCACCACCAATAGTGACAGGCATAATATCGGCGGCTAATACATCGTCATAAAAGGCTTCAATGATGCCCATGCTCTTTTGCAGGTTAAAGGTGTTAATGGGCACATCGCCAATGTCAGCAATGCTTAAACTATGGAAGGGATCGGCTCCCGTTGACACATTTAATGGCCTTAGCATACGACTTTCATCACGTATCTCACGCGGTGCCAAACGCGCACCAGGCCGGTTGGAAGTGCCTATATCGAGGGGTACACCCAATATACCCACATCTAGGTGGCTATCAATCTCCACCGCCGGCAAACGCATAAAGGTGCCGGGGCCACCAAAACGCGGCATATCGTTGCCACCTAATGGCTCATGAAAAATCTTTTCTGACATATTTGAATCCTTACTCTCGGGTAGCTAGCACCACACACGCAGGGTCAGGCTTCATTCCTGACCCCATATATAACCTAATTCAATACCAGCGCTGAGCAGCTGTGTCCTACCTGCAGGATCAAAGGCTCTGCTTCAGCCATAACAAGTCAACAGCTTAGCAGTTATGCTAATATGGCGCCTTTGCTTTAACAAGAAATCATTATCGTGGCCAAAAAACAACCCCCATCCAATGCTTGCTACTGTGGCTCTAAGCAACCATTTGCGAGCTGCTGCCAAGCCATTATTCAAGGCCAAGCTGCCACTACCGCAGAACAGCTCATGCGTTCACGCTACAGTGCTTTTTGCATCAAAGACAAGGACTATATACTCGCCAGCTGGCATCACGAAAACCGGCCCAGTCAACTAGACTTTGATGAACAACAACAATGGCTGGGCTTAAAAATCGTTAAAACCCAAGAAGGAAGCGAACTACACCAAGCTGGTATTGTGGAATTTGTCGCCCGCTACAAGATCAACGGCAAAGCCAGGCGCTTACACGAAATCAGCCAGTTTATAAATATTGATGGCCAATGGTATTACACCACCGGGGATTTGTTAGAAAGCTAGTATTGCCTCCTTAACATAGAACGCAAAATTGACTTAGCGAGCGCAAAAGCGTACGCTTTTGCTTCTAGAGGTGAAACAATGACTACTTTAAATGTTACCGAAGCCCGCTCCAAACTTTATAACTTGATTGATGAAACTCAGACAACTCATCAACCTATTGTTATTACTGGGAAAAGAGGCAATGCCATACTGCTATCTGAAGAAGATTGGAGCGCTATTAACGAAACCCTATTCTTGCTATCTGTTCCCGGCATGCGTGAATCCATCCGCGCGGGAATGGAGACAGATCTAGATGAATGCGATACGGACCTAGATTGGTAATGTAAATGTGGCAAATTTATTACACTAAGCAAGCCAAAAAAGATGCCAAAAAGCTAGCCTCTAGTGGTTTAAAAGCAAAGGCCAAAGATCTATTAACAATAATTGCCAGCAACCCCTACCAAACCCCTCCGCCCTATGAAAAGTTAGTGGGTGATTTAGAGGGCGCGTACTCCAGAAGAATCAATATACAACATCGATTGGTCTACCAAGTACTAGAAGACAAAAGTGCCATTAAAATACTGCGTTTATGGACCCATTACGAGTAACCTAGCAAGCAAGGTTGGCTGTTCCTTTTAGGCGTAAAAAAGGGCATCTAAATAGATGCCCTGAAAGTTAACTTATCGAACAATAGGCTCAAACAAGTCAGGAGTTTTGCTGCTTAAGCAACCGCTTCCAATGAACGACAAACCGTGGCCGGATCAACAAAATCATAGCCTAGTGCTTCGGCCACATGTTCGTTGGTTACCATACCGGCGTGTACATTCAAACCTTCACGGAAGTGTACATCGTTAGCCAAAGCTGTGCGCCAGCCCTGGTTGGCCAACTTCATTACGTAGGGAAGAGTGGCATTGTTTAGGGCGTAGGTAGAAGTTAGTGGTACGCCACCTGGCATGTTGGCCACACAGTAGTGAACAACGCCGTCTACTTCATAAGTGGGGTCTTCGTGAGTAGTGGCGTGGGAAGTCTCGAAACAACCACCTTGGTCAATGGCAACATCTACCAATACTGCACCCTTCTTCATACCAGCAACCATTTCAGCCGTGACTAGCTTAGGCGCTGTTGCACCAGGAATTAGCACACCACCAATGACTAGGTCAGCTTCGGCTACGTGCTTTTCTAAAGCCGCTTTAGTGGAATATACGGTTTTTACAGCACCGTTGAATTCTTGGTCTAGACGTACCAAGGCGTCCTTAGAACGATCCAAAACAACCACATTGGCACGTGAACCGAGAGCCATTTGTACGGCATTGGAACCAACCACACCGCCACCGATAACAACGACTTTAGCGGCTTCAACACCAGGTACACCACCTAGCAACATGCCGCGACCACCTTGGGTATTCTCTAGAGCATGGCTACCGGCTTGGATGGACATACGGCCAGCAACTTCGGACATAGGTGCCAACAAGGGCAAACCGCCACGTGGTGAAGTAATAGTTTCGTAAGCAATGCAGGTAGCCCCTGACTTGATCAGGTCTTCAGTTTGAGCAGCATCTGGTGCAAGGTGTAGGTAGGTGAACAACAACTGGCCTTCACGCAACATGGCACGCTCTGCAGCTTGTGGCTCTTTAACCTTAACAATCATCTCGGCTTGAGCAAAAACCTCAGCGGCGGTAGCAACAATGCTAGCACCAGCAGCTTGATAGTCGTCGTCGCTGGCATTAATACCTTGGCCTGCATTGGTTTCCATCAATACTTGATGGCCAGCTGCAACTAGCTCTTGTACACTTTCTGGGGTCAAGCCTACACGGTTTTCGCGGTTCTTAATCTCTTTAGGTACACCAATTAACATGCCGTCATCTCCTTTAGGTTAGTTGTGATTGCGTTCTGGGCATGCCGGTAGTTTATACAAAGATATGAGAAATTATCTTGATAAGTTTCTGGATACTTGGCAGTTTATTGAAATATAATTCGCACAAATTTACAAAATCTGGAATTTAATTCCAAGCCATTTTGGAATTAAATCACCTCTGATAAAAAAAACTTAAGCAGTAATCAGTGCTGATAAATTTTTTTAGTAATAAGCACTATATAACGGAATGGGCCCTATGCAAGAAGTACAAACATTTAACACAGAGCTTGATGAGTTTGATAAGCAGATCATTCGCGCCCTTCAAGGCAACGGTCGCCTCACCAATGTCGAGCTGGCCGACATGGCCAATCTATCGCCGTCGGCCTGCCATAGACGCCTTAAAAGCTTATTGGAGGCCGATTACTTCGATAAGTTTACGGGTATCGTCAACCCAGCCCACTTTGGCTACACTGGGACCGCCATTGTGTCCATGCGCTTGGATGCTCAGCAGGAAGACCTGTTTCAGCAATTTGAAGATGCCGTGCGCTTAGTGCCACAGGTAAAAGCCTGTTACTTAATGACGGGCGAGTTTGATTACCAGCTAACAGTGATTTATAAAGATACGGAGCACTTTGAAGAGCTGTACTACAAAACCCTATTGCGCCTACCCGGGGTAAATACCACCAAGACGCAAATGGTATTGCGTAAGGTACACAACACACAGGAAGTGCCGATTACTTAACGTCATTGCGAGGAGCGCAGCGACGCGGCAACCTCTAGCAGAATTGCACTTTGCCTGATGGAGATTGCTTCGCTGCGCTCGCAATGACGTGGGTGTACGTTCGCTTTAGGTACGCAACGTACACTAAGCTTTCCGCTGCCAACCTGCCAACAAAGAACCACCCACAATCAACACACAGGCGATAGCAATATTCCAACTAGCGGCGGCTTGGCCAAATAACACCAACAGCACCACCGAAATCAAAGGTGCCGCATAAGCCAACACTCCCAATAAAGGCAGGTTGCCATGTTTAACCCCATAGTCCCAAGTAAAAAAAGCAAGACCAACAGGGCCTAAGCCCAAACCAATGACACCAGCCCACTGCATGCTAGTCAGCTGCCATACAGTCTCCTCTAATTGTAGATGGGCAACGAGCGCCAATACAGCCGTGACGAGACAAAACCACCCCACAGCATCCGTAGGCACATGCTTAATGAAACGACTTGCCACAGAAAAACCTGACCAGATAAAAGCACACACCAGGGCTAACAGATAGCCATTGAGGTATTGCCACTGGAAATCTGCCCCGCCTTGACCAACAATCAAATAACAACCAAGCAAAGCTAATACAGCACCCGCTAAATGCTTAGCCAGCAAACGCTCGCCAGGCAATAAGGCAGCAAACAGCACAATAAGCAACGGCCAAAGATAAGCAATCAAACTAGCTTCCACCACTGGTGCCGACGACAAGGCCAGGAAGTAACAAAAGTGGTAGCCAAAATAAGCCCCCACCATCAACACCCACACCTTCACTGGCTGGCGCACAAAGCGCAATCCTAGATGCCCTTGGGTTAACCAACGTCCAAACATCAAACTAAAGGCAATTATAAAGGTCATGGCCATGAGCTGAAACGGCGGAATGAGCCCACCTGTAAGGCTAGTGAACAAGGCAAGGGCGCCCCATAACACAATGGCGCTGAATCCAATTAAGGTAGCGTTGATAGGCATAGCTGTCTCTGTCTTTATAAATTCAGCTATTAGCTTAGCGAGCAAATGGCTAGCTGTCTTGTGAAAACTGGTGCATTTATAGGTGAGACTGGCGGACTTGGCTGGGTGTTTTGCCAAACTGGGCCTTAAAGCGATGGCTGAAGGCACCCTGATCGACATAACCGACGCTAGCTGCAATGGCCTGAATGGGGTCTGAGCTCGTGTGTAATAACAACCAAGCTTGTTGCATGCGCCTTTCAATGATGTATTGTTTAACCGACAAACCGGTCTGGCGGCGAAACAACTCCGTAAACTGGCGCGGACTTAAATGTACCTGCTTAGCCAAACCTTCGACACTCTCGGATAAGGCATAGTCCTGTTCGATGATAGCGCAAGCTGATTGTATACGCTTATCTGCACGTGCCTCTATACCCTGCCGTTCTTGCAGCAGTTGCAGCAATAACAGCAGCATTTGGCGTTCACCAGCCGCGTCTTTAATGCCCGCACCTTGATTTGATTGCAAGCGGCTAGCAACAAATTGAATAAAGTGGCCTAGCGCTTCGTCTACACCTATATAAGCAGGCAATTGCGCCAATTGAGGTGCTAAAAATTCAGGTACATCAGCCACTACAAAACGATTTTCACCTTGCGCAGAAAAACCATGTTCTGCGCCTGCTTTGATCACCGCCACCTGCTGTAAAGACGCTTCCCCTTCACGGGCATCCACTGACATTTGTAGGCTGCCTTGCATGGGCAACACTAACTGATGAAAGTCATGCTTATGACTATGTATTTCATTGGAGTAGGTGCGTAGGTCTAAAGATATTTCCATATAGGCACTGATTGCTAGTAGACAGGTTTCTAATAAATAGAAGTTAGATTGTATAATACGGGAAAATCCAAACTAACCCAATCCTGCCAATACATAAGCAATAATTATCCATCAAAGATACAAAACTGGGACCTAAAATTTAATTTCACTTATAACTAAATTGGCCCCAGTTTTTCTTGCCTTCTACCTTTTTTATTTTGTTTGTGAAGCCTCACCTAGAGGACTATTTTGTCCCCCTGTTGCTCATCAATTTCGCGGTTCTTTTACGTAGCACCGACCCACCCAAGGGGGAGAATCATGTCCAGCGAAACGGGCTTTGTATTTAATAATTCGCGCGGCATTATCATGCTGATCATTGGCTTAGCTTTGTTTGGCGTGCAAGACGTGCTGGTAAAAATGCTTAGTGGTGAAATCGCTGTTATGGAAGTGGTGTTTTTTCGCAGTCCAATCGCCCTGATTATCGCCTGGTGGATCGTCAAGCGTGAAGGCGGCTTGCACATGCTGCACACCCGCAATATCAAGTTGATCACCCTGCGTGGCTTGATCGGCCTGAGTTGCTACACTAGCTATTATATGGCTTTAGCCATGTTGCCTTTGGCAGATGTTATTGTCATTGCCTTCTCGGCACCGCTATTTGTTGCGGCTTTGGCCGCGCCTATATTGGGTGAGCGCCTGGATTTATTGCGTAGCCTTGCGGTATTGGTAGGTTTTGTGGGGGTTATTATCGCCATGAACCCAACGGGTGTTACAGACCCAGCCGTTTTGTTGGCCGTGTACGCAGCCGTATCCTACGCCGTGCAGTCCATACTCACTCGCCAGCTAGGCAACACCGAATCCGGCGGTTCTCTAGCCTTTTGGCATCTATTGATCTTTTGGCTAGGCTCTTGCTTGGCGGGCTTAATTTTGGGCAGCGGCTGGTTGCTCAGCCCCGATAGCCACCCTTCCGTGGCTTTCTTGCTACGTGCTTGGACCATACCTACCTTGGCACAGGCCCAATGGTTGTTGATCATTGGCTTGATAGCCGGCTGTGGCTTTTACCTGTTGTCTCAAGCTTATCGCATTGGCCAAGCTAGTAGTGTGGCGCCGTTTGAATTTAGTGCCATCATCTGGGGCGTATTGTGGGGCTTTGTATTCTGGAATCAGTTACCACCGGCCCATATGTGGGTAGGCATGTCCCTAATACTAGCATCAGGCTTCTACTTATTGGCCTATGAAAAGAAACTCAGCAAAGCGGCAAAGCTAGCCGCTAGGCAGTACCAACAGCCCACAGTAACCTAGCTGGCCAGTATCTGTATGAAAAGCTAGGTTATGTAAAAGTATTGGAATATTTCCATTCCTACTCATTGGCAGTGTAACGGACTGGGCCTAGGCATCAGCCAATAGCTTCTCTGCTACGGTCATGACATCATCTAGGTGTTCAGCAACGGCTTGACTGGCGGCTTGTTGATCACCTGCACAAATAGCATCACAGATTACCTGCATATGTTCGGGGCCGGTCTTTTTACGTTCTACAGTAGACAGGGTTAGGCTGCGTAAGCGACTAATACGGGCATGTAAACGCTGTACCATTTCCCAAGCAATATCATGGCCGGCACCGCTAAAGATCAACTCATAAAAGTCACTAGTGGCGTGGTATAACTCGGTGGCCGACATGTCTTTACGGTCATCGTTAAGGTGTTTTAAGGCAGCACGCAAGCTATTCGCCAGTTCTTTACTGATATTGGCGGCGCAGGTTTCGGCGGCTGCCATTTCCAACATCCGGCGAATGGCGTAAATCTGTCGTGCTTCTTTCCAATACAAATAAGACACGATAGGACCACGATTAGGTGCAATCTGCACCAGGCCTTCGGCTTCCAAATAACGGATGGTTTCACGAATGACCGTGCGGCTCACACCTAGCTGATCACATAGTGGACGCTCAACGAGACGCTCACCGGGCTTAAAGTGGCCTTCGATAATAGCTTCACGCATACGTTCCTGTACCTGGTCACGCAAGGTAACTGGTTGGAAGTCTATCTTGTCTAGGCCTTTGGTCATTGATTTACTCTGTTAGCTTTCATTGTTATCGTCATTGCTGGCCGTCTTTCTTATCGTCATTGCGAGCCGTCTTTCTTATCGTCATTGCGAGCCGTCTTTCTTATCGTCATTGCTGGCCGTCTTTCTTATCGTCATTGCGAGCGCAGCGAAGCAATCTCTACCAGCCTAGCACTGGGCCTCAACAAGATTGCCACGGTGCTACGCACCTCGCAATGACGGGATTCTTAACCACGCCCATATTGTATCTCATTGCGACCTAAATAAGCAGGCCACAAAAACAATGTTTGACAACTTTGTATTATGGTATACCATAACACCAAATTAAGTTAGAGACTAATAAACATGCCCGCACAAATTCGTAAAACCCTACTCCATGTAGAAGA
>CALKFY010000088.1 GCA_938084925.1 uncultured Pseudomonadales bacterium | reverse complement strand
GGCTACCTCTTCATCTAACTTGGCCAGTACACCTTTAATTTCGGGCCAATCAAAACCCACATTAGCGGCACGCTTTTGTAGCTTTGCCGCCCTTTGCAAACCGGGTAAGGCTCGAGGCACATCATCCAATACAGAAAACTGAGACTTAGCTTGGCGCTCACCAGCTTTTATTGCTTCCCAGTTGGCTGAAACGGCGCCACTATCGGCTGCAGTAACATCGCCAAACACATGGGGATGACGACGCACTAGCTTATCGACCATGGTTTGCGCCACATCAGCAAATTCAAATTCGCCGTCTTCACGGGCTAACTGGCAGTAGAAGACCACCTGGAATAACAAATCACCCAGCTCGTCACGCAGCTGCTGACGATCGCCACTTTCAATAGCATCAGCAACCTCGTAGGCTTCTTCCAAGGTATGGGGCAAGATAGATTGATAGTCCTGCTTAAGGTCCCATGGACACCCCGTTTCTGGATCACGTAATTGAGCCATGATATCCAGCAAATTTTGCATTTCCTTAGTTGCCATCTTTTTGACGCCTTACGTCCAGCACGTTAGCTAGCTGACCCACTTTATCCATAATACGGCCTAACAATTCTAGGCGAGCAATATCAATGGTAAAGGTCATGGTGGCCGAGTTGGCCTTACTATCAGTGACCGTGTTCATGGCACGAATATTGACCTTCTCTTGGCCTAATACCAAGATAACGTCGTTGATCAAACCAGCACGATCGAATGCCTCCACCACGATATCCACCGGGTAGGTTTGCTCTTCGCGCTCTGCCCAATTAACACTAATAATGCGGTGCTGCTCTTTACCTGCCAAATTAATAATATTCTGGCAGTCTTTACGGTGTACAGACACGCCCCGGTTAAGGGTAATAAAACCGGCAATATCATCACCTGGTACCGGCTGGCAGCAACTAGCTAAGCTGGTTAGCAAGTTACCAACCCCCGCGATACTGATATCGTCAGAGCCACCTTCCACCTTTTGTGGGCGACGGTTCTCTAGGGTCAAATCTAGTTGCTGTCGACGCTTAAGCTGGGGCTCTATCTGTTGCTGAGCAGCATTGGTGATTTGCGCTAAACGCAGATCGCCAGCACCCAAGGCAGCATACATGTCTTCTGCTACTTTGAAATTCAGATTAATGGCCAACTTACTATCATCAACACCATTTAAAGCCATGCGGCGCAGTTCACGCTCGACCAACTGACGGCCAGCAGTAGCATTCTTCTCTTTATCTAACTGCTTAAAAAAATGTGCAATTTTGGCACGGGTGCGGCTAGAGTTGGCATAACCAAGGTTGGGGTTCATCCAGTCTCGACTTGGCGAACCACCCTTTGAGGTAAGTATGTTGACCTGATCACCCGTTTGCAGGCGATAGGTAAGGGGCACGATTCGCCCATGAATTTTAGCACCACGGCAAGTGTTACCCACTTCTGTATGTACACGATAGGCAAAGTCCAATGGTGTGGCGCCCGTTGGTAGGTCTACAACGTGACCATCGGGCGTAAACACGTAGATGCGATCTTGCTCGACATCGGCACGCACTTGATCCACTAGAGCACTGCTATCACCAACTTCATCATGCCATTCTAATACCTGACGTAGCCACGCCAGCTTGTCCTCGTAGGAGTTGCTGTTGCTATTAGTATCGGTGCCCTTGTACAACCAGTGCGCACAAACCCCTAGCTCCGCCTCATCATGCATGGCAAAGGTGCGGATTTGAATTTCCACCACCTTACCTTCAGGGCCAATAACCGCTGTATGTAAGGAGCGATAACCGTTTTCTTTTGGTGTGGCTATATAGTCATCAAATTCCTGTGGAATATTACGCCACAGTCCATGCACGATACCTAAGGCGGTATAGCAATCGGTTAATTCGGGCACCAGAATACGTACGGCGCGTACGTCATAGACCTGAGAGAACTCAATGTTTTTGCGCTGCATTTTACGCCAGATGCTATAGATATGTTTAGCACGACCCATGATATCGGCTTGTACGATACCCGCGCCAGCCAAGCTTTGCTCAAGGGTGCCTAGTACACGTTGGATATAGTCCTGCCTGTCTAAGCGGCGCTCATCTAGTAAGCTAGCAATTTGCTTGTAAGAATTGGGCTGTAAGTAGCGGAAAGAGAGATCTTCTAGTTCCCACTTTATAGTACCAATACCTAAACGGTGGGCTAAAGGTGCATAAACATCAAATACTTCACGCGATACAAGATAGCGTTTTTTGCGGTCAGCATTTTTAACAGCTCGGATTGCACAGGTACGTTCGGCAAGCTTGATTAAGGCTACACGCACGTCATCTACCAAAGACACTAGCATCTTACGTACGTTGGACAGCTGACCTTCAGTTTGGCCTAACACATTGTCTCGAGTCGGTGACTGCAAGCTGCTAATTGCGGCCATCTGCATAACACCGTTAACTAGCTGCTTTACAGTAGGGCCGAAAGTCTTGCCAACGTCCTCTAAAGGTAATTTGTTTTCTCGCACGCTACGGTACAGAATCGCTGCCACCAAGGTCTCTTCATTGACCTTTAAGGAAGCCAAAATCACCGCCATTTCTAAGCCCGTACGGAAACAATCCACACTAGGGTCAGAACTCCACAGGTCATCAGTGCTGGCAGCATTTTGTAACGCTTGTTCGGCCATTTCACAGGCCTTTTGAATACGCTGGGCATCTTTTATTTCCAGCTCTTCTGTCAAGTCTTGTAACCAGGCAGTGATGTCGATGCTGCCGTCAGACTTGATAGGATGATGATCACGTACTTGAACCATAATTCAAATCCACTACTTATAATTATTAGAGCCCCTTATTTCCTCGTCATTGCAAGGTGCTTTTCACCGCGGCAACCTCTTACAAGCAAAGTGCTAGATCAAAAAGATTGCCACGCTGCGCTCGCAATGACGGTGTATTAGGCTTTTTCTAACAGGGTCATAACCTCTAAATGGGGGGTATGTGGAAACATATCAATACACCCAGCCTGCACAACCTTCAAGCCCAGTTTTTGCAGGCCCTGTAGATCCCTAGCCATGGAGGCTGGGTTACAGGAAATATAAACCAATTTTTCAATATTTTGCTTACGCAATAGCTTATCAATGGACTTGGCACCAGCTCGCGGCGGGTCCATCAATAGCTTATTAAATTCTTCATTACGCCATACGTTACGGGCTTCTGGCTCAAACAAGTCAGCCTTCCTAAAGGTGGCAGCTAAACCATTGAGCTGTGCATTATTGCTAGCGCCTTGCACCATATGCGCATCACCTTCAATACCGATAACTTCAGCACCAAGACTAGCGGCTGGCAATGAGAAATTACCAGCACCACAGAACAAATCCAACACCTTGTCGCCAGGAGCTACTTGTAGCCAGTCCATAGCCTGCTGCACCATGGCGGCATTGGCCTTAGCATTTACTTGAATAAAGTCTCTGCTAGAGAACTCAATCTGCAAAGCTTTGGCTGGTTCTACGCCTGCGGCGCTGCTGCGCATGGGTGGCAACTGATACTGACAAACGCCAGTAGCACCACCATAATAGTGTACTTGGTCATCGGCTTGACGAACTTCTATAGCGACATTTCTTTGTTCTGCAAACGTCTGCCATACATTGACATCGGCACCTGACAAAGGTTCCTGAGCTTGCAGCACGAGCAAGCTTTGTTGCTCTGCCTGTAATAGCTCTACATGGCTGTAGATAGCGGGATTCTCTGTGCTTAACATGGCCTCGCGTAGCGGGCCTATAAGGGCATCCAGTGCTGGTTCTAAAACTAAGCAGCTATCAACGGGCACAATATGACGATGCCCAGCCTGACGGAAACCTAGCAACAAAGTGTGACTATCGGCAAAGTAACGCGTCGCCAACTGCGCGCGACGGCGATAACCTTGGGCATCAAACACAATCGGTGGCTGCCAGTTTGGCACCTCAATCTTGGCAATACGCATCAATTGCTGAGCAATAGCCGCTTGCTTAAGCTCTACTTGCTGGTCGGCCTGCACATGCTGTAACTGACAACCGCCACATTCAGCAAAGTGTGGACAAGGCGGTGCCTGACGAAACTCGCTAGTGTTACTAATTTCTAACACCTTGGCATCGGCAAAACTCTTATGATCTTGCTGTACTTCGGCTTGCACCTGTTCACCTGGCAAAGCACCAGCGACAAATACGGTTTTGCCATGCCAGCGGCCTACACCACGACCGTCGTGGCTGAAGTCTTCAACCGTCAAATCGATATGCTTACCTTTAGGCAAAGTAACAGCTTCGGTGTCAGCTTGGGCTTGGGCATTTTGCTGCTTAGCCGAGGGGCCTTTGTGCTTCAGTTTTAGCTTCTTTTGTAAGGGTGATAAACGTGCCATGATTAGTTATACACCCCGGTAGATAGGTAACGATCACCACGATCACAAATAATGCAGACAATCACAGAGTTCTCGACTTGTTTAGATAGGCGTAACGCACCTGCTACAGCACCGCCAGAAGACACTCCCGCGAAGATACCTTCTTGAGTCGCAAGATCGCGCATAGTTTGCTCGGCTTCATGCTGGTCCATATCAATGGTAGCGTCGACCTTGTGGTGTTCAAAAATTTCAGGCAGGTACTCTACTGGCCAGCGGCGAATACCAGGAATGGAAGCACCATCAACAGGGCGCAAACCATGAATCTGTATATCAGGATTTTGTTCTTTCAGATAAGCAGACAAACCCATAATGGTACCTGTTGTACCCATGGAACTAACTAGGTGAGTGATCTTACCTTGGGTTTGCTGCCAAATTTCTGGACCCGTAGTACGATAGTGAGCCAACGGGTTATCGGGGTTTGCAAATTGATTAAGTAATACGCCTTCGCCACGCTCTTGCATAGCAATAGCTAGGTCGCGGGCACCTTCCATACCTTGCTCTGGCGTCACTTCAATCAGCTCGGCACCATAAGCCGACATTGAAGCTTTACGTTCCATGCTCATATTGTCAGGCATGATCAAAACCATCTTGTAGCCCTTGATCGCGGCCGCCATAGCTAGGGCAATGCCAGTGTTACCACTGGTAGCCTCAACCAAGGTATCACCCGGCTTAATGTCACCACGTTTTTCGGCTTCGTTAATCATGCTTAGGGCTGGGCGATCTTTAACGGAACCAGCTGGGTTATTACCCTCTAGCTTAGCCAAAATAATATTGCTGGTATCGCCCGGCAAGCGCTGCAAACGCACTAGAGGCGTGTTACCGATATAGTCTTCAATAGTAGGGAAATTTGGCAAAGTAGACATTGTCTCGCTCCTTTCTCAGAGACTACCATCATTAGTCTCTGGTCTTAAATTTTTTAGCTCAATACCACAAAGGCAATGGCTTGATCTATTTCATCGGCAATACTGATATGTGCATGCCGTGAACCTAATTGCGCTTGGCGCTCTGCTGCAGGACCGGTTAACACCAGCTGTGGCGCTCCCTGCTCATCATTTTCAATCTGCATATGCTGCCAAGAAATACCACGACCAATACCGGTACCCAAGGCTTTAGCTACGGCTTCTTTCGCAGCGAAACGTTTAGCCAAATAGTTTACGTTATTGCCACGCGCCGCATACTGATCTTGTTCAAAGGGTGTAAGAATACGTTTAACAAAGCGTTCGCCACCACGCTCTACAGCTGCGGCGACACGCTCAATGGTCACGATGTCAGTGCCAATGGCTTTAACCATAAAACAATCCTGCTTTCTCTTTATTGGCGCACTAGGCTACTTATTAGCTCTCAGTTTTACTAGGCACATGCAACTGCCTGAATAACTCTCTACTGCGCAAAGGCTTATTGCCTAACACTGCATCCAAATTAACCCGCGCAATATACTTACTTACTTTGCGCGCTTGAGCACTTAGCTCTATAGCGTCCTGCTGCAATTCTAGCAAAGCGCTGCCAGGAATAACCATGGCACCTACGGCGGCAAAATTAGGCTCCATTTCTTGCACACCCTGCAAGGGTGTCAACATATAGTTTGCTGCGCTAACAACGGGTGCTTTGGTAAGCATATCGCAGGTCAAGTCTACGTGATAACCCAACTCCATTAACAAGCGTGACTCAAATTCACGCAACGTCGGTTCCACATCCTTTGTGTTTTGCAAACTACTTAATGCTGACTGATAAAAGGCAAAAATATTAGCATGGGGGTCAGCAATAGGCAGTAGACGTAAAATCAGTTCATTCATGTACATGCCACTGTACAAAGCCTTGCCTTGCAACATCAGCGGCACACCTGCGGCCTCCAATTGCTTCAACAAGCCCATTTCACCACGTCCGCCGTAGCTCAATTGTAGAGGCTGAAAAGGCTGCAACAAGGTGCGTTTAGCAGGCTGTTTGCCTTGCGCCTTGCGCGCCCCTTTTACTAATATGGTTTGTCGTCCGGTGTACATGCACCAGGCATCGACAATTAAACTAGTATCCCTAAATGGCCGACTGTGCAGAATATAAGCAGGTTGCAACTGGCCGTCATCAAACACGACCTACTCCAGACCGTCGTAGCCTAGGCTTTGTAAGGCACGCTCATCATCGGACCAACCGCTTTTGATCTTCACCCATAAATTGAGCATCACCTTAGTATCAAACATACGTTCCATATCCAAGCGTGCTTCTTTACCAATGAGCTTAATACGCTCACCCTTATCACCGATAAGGATACGTTTTTGACCATTACGCTCAACCAAGATCAAAGCACTGATATGCAGCACTCGACCATCGTGATCGAACTCTTCAATTTCTACGGTCATTTGGTAAGGCAGTTCATCTCCCAATTGACGCATAATTTTTTCGCGCACCAGCTCAGCAGCAATAAAGCGTGAGCTACGGTCGGTAATCTGATTCTCTGGAAAGAAGTGCTGACTCTGTGGCAGATGTGCCAACACGGCTTCCTCAATACGCTCCACATGGCGGCCATGCTTGGCAGCAATAGGCACTAGAATTGCTTCGGGCAGCTTTTCTTGCACCTTCTGCAAGAATGGCAACAAGGCTTCTTTATCATCAAGAATATCGACCTTGTTAATGGCGACGATAACTGGACAACTAGCTCCCTGCACCTTTTCAAATACGTGCTCGTCACCTTCGTTCCAACAAGTGCGGTCCAACACAAACACTACTGCATCAACATCTTTCAAAGCGCTAGAAGCGGCTTTATTCATATAACGGTTGATGGCCTTGTCGGTTTGATTCAGGTGTAGGCCTGGGGTATCGACATAGACAATTTGCACATCACCTTCGGTTTTGATACCCAAGATTTGATGACGCGTCGTTTGCGGGCGACGTGAAGTGATACTGATCTTTTGACCCAAAATATGGTTCAACAAGGTGGACTTGCCCACATTTGGACGGCCGACAATGGCCACATAACCACATTGCTGTGACTCAGAAGGCTTTTCATCCAACCAATGCATTAGGTCACTCATGAATTTTCCTCTTGCGCCTGTTGTTCTAGCAGTTGTAAGGCCATCGCAGCGGCTCTTTGCTCACCGATGCGACGACTGTTGGCTTCGGCCTGGGTTGCTTTACCGAGCATATCTACCTGACAGGACATAACAAATACTTGTTCATGATCCTGGCCCTTTACTTGTATCAGTTCATACACAGGTAACTCTTGCTTACGCGCCTGCAGATATTCTTGCAAACGAGTTTTGGCATCTTTTTGGTTAGTCTCTAGATCTAAGCCATGCAAACGCGCATCAAACCACGCCAAAATGCGCGCTTCGCAAGTCAACATATCACTATCTAGGTAGATGGCACCAATTACAGCTTCTACAGCGTCAGCCAAAATGGACTCACGGCGCTGACCACCACTCTTACGTTCACCCGTGCCTAGACGCAGGCATTCACCCAAACCTAGTTCTTTGCCAACCTCAGCCAAGGTGACACCCTTAACTAGGCCCGCACGCAAGCGACTGAGTTGACCTTCTTTAGCCTTGGGAAACTTACGGTAAAGAGCTTCGGCAATGACGAAGTTAACAATCGAGTCACCTAAAAACTCTAGGCGTTCATTATTGTTACCCCCCACTGAACGATGACTTAAAGCCAACTTCAGCAGATCCATATCTTTAAAGTCATAGCCTAAACGCAGCACTAATGCTTGCAGTGCTTGCTCTTTGGCGTGATTACTTGGCGATTTCATGTAATTACTCGATACCGCCCGCAGTACTAAAGTTAGGCAAGCTAAATAGCTTCTTCCATTGCATCCAGATAGCCACAGCCTTACCAACAATGAGCTCTTCTTTTACTAGACCCCAATAACGGCTGTCATTACTACCGTCACGGTTATCACCCAACATAAAGTAGTGGCCTTCTGGGATAACCCCAGTCTGCCAGTTTTGACCATTACCTGGGCGTTTCCACATCAGGTGATTGGTATCACCCAAGGCTTCGCGCATAATTTCGTTACCACTAATATCCATACCCACAAATTCTTGAGGGATTGGCTTATCATTGATCATCAACTGCTTATTGACGTAGGTAATACGGTCACCCGGCACACCCACTACACGTTTGATGTATTTTATTTTGTTGTCTTTAGGGAATTTAAACACCATAACATCGCCGCGCTCAGGCTGGTTCATGTCCAAAACTTTGGTACCTGTAACAGGCAACCGCAAACCATAGGTGTACTTGTTAACAACAATAAAGTCGCCTACCTGCAGGGTTGGCAACATGGAACCCGATGGAATTTGATAAGGCTCAAACAAGAAACTGCGCAACAACAAAACCAAGGCCAAGACAGGGAAGAATGACCGGCTGTATTCAGCCAACACGGGCTCTTGTACTAATGCCAGCTCCGTGGCTTCAGGTAGCTTGCCACCAGCAGCAATAACGGCGTCATTTAACTTGCGTAACCGAGCTGGCTTCCACAAGAAAGCTTCGATCGCCCAACCCAAACCAGATATCACACAGCCGACGGCCAACACCAGCTCAAAATCAAATTCCATATATACCTCCTGTTTGATTAAATATTTGTAGGCCTGGCTTCAGCCAGATCTCAAAAATAATCTAATCAACCTTCAATACGGCTAGGAAGGCATCTTGTGGGATTTCCACATTACCTACCTGCTTCATACGTTTCTTACCTTCCTTTTGCTTGGAAAGCAGCTTCTTCTTACGACTGATATCACCACCATAACATTTGGCTGTTACGTTTTTACGCAAGGCTTTAACCGTTGTACGGGCGATGATCTGGCCACCAATGGCTGCTTGAATCGCCACATCAAACATCTGACGAGGAATCAACTCTTTCATCTTTTCACACAAGGCGCGACCGCGGCCTTGAGCATTGTCTCTATGCATGATTACGGCCAAGGCGTCAACACGATCACCGTTGATCAAGATATCCAAACGTACTAGTTTGGCTTCTTCAAAACGTACAAAGTTGTACTCCAAAGAAGCATAACCACGGCTCACAGATTTTAGACGGTCAAAGAAGTCCAATACCACTTCACTCATGGGCATGTCATAGGTAATGGCTACTTGAGACGCCATAAACTGCATGTTTTTCTGCACACCGCGCTTTTCGACACACAAGCTAATGACATTGCCTAGATGCTCTTGTGGCACCAAAATATTGGCTTCCACGATAGGCTCACGCATTTCTTTCACGCGTCCCATATCGGGCAACTTAGATGGGTTTTCTACAGAAATGATATCGCCGTTGTTGAGCTCTAGTTCGTAAACCACCGTTGGCGCTGTGGTCAACAAATCCAGATTGTATTCACGTTCCAAACGCTCTTGAATGATTTCCATGTGCAACATGCCCAAAAAACCACAACGGAAACCAAAACCTAGGGCATCGGAACTCTCTGGCTCATAGAACAAGGATGCATCGTTTAGGCTTAGCTTCGCCAAGGCTTCACGAAAGTCTTCATAGTCATCGGAGCTAGTTGGAAACAATCCAGCATATACCTGTGGCTTGACCTTTTTGAAACCAGGCAAACTTTCTACATCGGCAGTTTTAACGTGAGTTAAGGTATCACCAACGGGGGCACCGTGAATGTCTTTGATACCAGCAACAACGTAACCTACTTCGCCAGCTTTAAGCACACCTGTAGAGTTACGCTTAGGAGTGAAAATACCTAGGTCATCAATGCCATGCTGGTTGCCTGTGGACTTAACAATGATGCGGTCTTTCTTGCGCAATACACCTTGTTTGATACGCACTAGGGACACAACACCTAGGTAGTTATCAAACCAAGAATCAATGATCAGCGCTTGCAGTGGTGCATCTTCATCTCCCTCTGGAGGTGGGATAAGCTCAACCAATTGCTCCAAGACTTCTTCGATACCCATACCGCTCTTAGCAGATGCGGCGACAGCGTCGGTAGCATCGATACCAATCACTTCCTCAATTTCTTGCTTTACCTTGTCAGGCTCTGCTTGTGGCAAGTCCATCTTGTTCAGTACAGGCACGACTTCCAAACCCTGCTCGATAGCTGTGTAGCAGTTAGCAACGGACTGAGCTTCTACACCCTGTGCGGCATCAACAACCAGCAAAGCACCTTCGCAAGCTTCTAGTGAGCGAGAAACTTCATAGGAAAAATCCACGTGTCCAGGAGTATCGATAAAGTTAAGCTGGTAGGTTTCGCCGTCTCTTTTTGACTCAAAGTTCAAGGTGACACTTTGTGCCTTGATGGTAATACCACGCTCACGTTCGATATCCATGGAGTCCAGCACCTGCTGTTCCATCTCACGGTCGCTCAAGCCACCGCAAAGGTGAATAAAGCGGTCAGCAATAGTAGATTTGCCGTGATCGATATGGGCAATAATAGAGAAGTTACGAATATTCGGATTGATGGACATGCAGGTTTTCCTGACGGTTCATAACGGCCTATGCCGGAACCTTGGGTGACTCAATAATTCTTCCTGCCCAAACCCTTTTACAGAGCCCAAAATGGCAGTACTCACAAGGGGCCAAATTGTACAGCAAAGCCACTCTTACCACCACCTAAAAGGCTTACCCATGCGCTATGTAGCTAGCCCTCAGCGCCAGCTAGTTACGCGGCATAACAAGTTCGTGGCACCAAACTGCAAAATATGAGTTATGCGGCCGGCGATAAATCTCCAACGCGCCCGCAAAAGCGGTTCGCTAATGGAGAATTTCCCCATCCATCTTCCCTCACCGTGCCAATTGCAAGGGGGCCCAAGACTGCCTGACGAGCGCTGTAGCCAGAAGCGCCAGTGAAATTCTTTTACGCAGACTCGGCTTGACCGAGCAAGTAAAAGATTTATCACCAGAGCGAACTGCACCAATTCAGCAGACAGGTACCACTGCCTAAAACAGCAACAAAGGCCTAGTCGTTAAGACGGAAAGCCTGATACATAGAACGCCCATTGCGTACTACACGGATAGAGATAGAACGGCCTGTTGGTAGCGCCTTAGCTAGCTCAGCAAATTGCTGAGCATCCACCACACGACGATTTGCCATGCTAGTGATCACATCACCGGCGCGCAAATCCAGTTCAGCCGCAGTTTCCGCATCCACTTTACTGATTACCACACCATAGTTAAGGCGCAACTCGGCAGCCAAATCTTCATCCAATGGCAATACCGACAAACCTAAACGCTCAACATACACATCCTGACTCTTTGCCAACTGCTTCGCCTTGGCTTGCGCATCAGCAAGACTGCCAATTTCCACCATAACCTGCTGACTAGAACCGTCACGAACTACAGTGAACGCCGCCTCTTTACCAGGCGGCAAGGTACCAACAAAATGCACAACTTGCCCAGACTTAATCACCTCTCGGCCATTCACATGAGTAATAATATCACCCGCTTGCAAACCACCTTGGGCGGCAGGACTGTCCTCGACAACCTCAGCTATTAGCGCACCAATAGCCTTGTCTAGACCGAAAGATTCGGCCAAATCTTGATTTACTTCTTGGATATGCACACCCAACCAACCACGATTTACGGTGCCATTGTTACGCAATTGATCAACAATATTGCTGGCCATATTACTAGGTATAGCAAAGCTCAACCCCATAAAGCCGCCAGAACGAGTATAGATTTGTGAGTTAATACCCACTACTTCGCCAGCCAAGTTAAATAGGGGGCCTCCAGAATTACCGGGGTTGATAGCAACATCAGTTTGAATGAAGGGGACATAGGTTTCGGACTGCAAATCACGCCCTTTGGCACTCACGATACCCGCTGTAACCGAGTAATCAAAACCAAATGGTGAACCAATGGCCAACACCCACTCACCCACTTTCAAGGCATCCGAATCGGCTAACACGAGGTGAGGTAAGTCTTTGCCTTCGATTTTTAACAACGCCAAATCAGAACGTTCATCACTGCCCACGAGTTTAGCCATCAGCTCACTGCGGTCATTTAGGCGCACCAAGATCTCATCGGCTCCAGCAATAACATGATGATTGGTGAGAATATAACCATCATCGCTAATCAAAAAGCCAGAACCCAAAGACTGGGGTACAGAACGAGGCTTAGACTGCCCTTGATTTGGCTCTTGCTCTGACTGAGGCTGATCTTGTTGTGGAAAGTCTGGGAACTGATGCTTAAAGAACTCCCGGAAAATTTCTGGGATTTGATCCTGTCCAGGAAAGTTAAACTGCCCTGAACCTTGCCTATGATTCACTTCCCGCGTGGTACTTATATTTACCACCGCCGGCGCGGCATCTTCGACTAGCTCAGTAAAATCTGGCAAAGAAGCCGCCCAAGTTGGGCGCGCCAACAAAGCCAACATCAATACAGACAGGGCAACTAACGGTGTAGACAGGTTAATTTTACTCACACTTTCTCCTTTCACAGGTATATCACAAGATATCTTCTATACAGACTATATTATTGGGACACAATTGCAGGAAAAAAGTGCCGTTCTTTACATAGCTTTGCACAATCATTGATACCAAAAGAAGAATATGGCGCAAGAAGCGGAGTATATGAAAGATTAACGCAGCTCTAAAATTTGAACACTGGCTTCGACATTAGGTACCACAAGATGTGGTTGCCATTGACTATGAGCCTGTAGAGACTTCATGCGCTGGCGCATAAACAGCAGACCACCCCCCAGTCCGACCAAACCCACTATCGCTATAGCTGGTTCAGATAAAGCTAGGTATTGCGCCACATAGGCAGCAGCAAACATAACCAACAGCGGCATCAAGAATACCCACAAGCTGGCGCGAATAAAGGTGCTTTGCGGTATGGCCACCTGCACTTCCTGACCAATAGTTAGGGACACATGAGCAGGCTTTGGCAACTCGATTTGAGAACGCTGACAACTAGAAGCTTGATTGAGCATACGCTGCCCACAGCCCGCTTTCATAGAGCATTGCTGACAGGTATTTAAGCGGATAGTAGAGAGGGTAACTGTAGCTTCTTGAATAGAAACGACAGTAGCCGGCTGTTCAACAAAAGCCGGCTCAACTGTAGGTTCAGTCATTACTGGGCAGCATTAGCCGTAACAGAAGCGGCTACCTGCTTGGCTGTCGCCAAAGACAAATCACCCACCAAGGTGACGAATATTTCACCATCAGCAGTAGGCATTGTTTGGCCTAAAACCAAATTTTGACCGGCATAAGCGTGACCTTCAGCGATACTGCGCCCCATCAAGGGTTCAACATAAAGTGTAAACTCGGCAGTACCATTGCTAAAACGCAAAGCCTCACGAGCAATTGCACCGGTATCATCCAAGCTACGCTGCACCAAAACAAAGCCTTCTGGTAAAGCTGGCACACTCCAAAGGGCATCAACACCATCAATGGCTTGAGTATTAGTCAGCACTTGCCCTTGAGCCACAGCTGTAGAAGCAGCAGCACCGGAACTAGCTTGTTCAAATTGAGGATTCACCTGACCAGACTCTAACAACACAATGCTGGAATCTTGAGACACACCTGTTTGACTAATTAAAGAAGTTTGCTGTACACCAAACACCATCATCATGGTGACACTTGCTGCAACAGCAAAGCCGCTCGCAGGCTTCCACCAAGCAGTTTTTACTGCTACCGGCACAACTGGAGTGACTTGCAACTCAGCTTCATCAGCCATGGCTGCACGCACACGGTCTGCCAGCTCAGTATCCATAGTGACCTGATCAGCCTGACGCTTCAATAAGCTACTAGCCAACTGATAACGCTGCCACTGTTCGGCCACAGCTGCATCTGCTTCTCCAGCTTTCAACACCCGCTGCAGCTCTAGCTGCTGGGCTTCGTCGTCTACCATAGCGCTAATGGATTCACGCATTTGTTCGGCAAGCAATGATGATTGAGTCACTACAATTTTCCTTGATTTGTGGCCCACAAAAAACAGGACACAGTTTCAGATTACAGAGTTTGACGCCAAAACAGCGCAACAGTTCCATAAATTTTCATTTTTTATTCATTCTCTCTACAGCCCGTCGCTTTACCGTCGCAACCAAGAGAAGGTCTTACATATGTTTGGCAACCACTTTATCAATAGCTTCACGGGCACGGAATATACGTGAGCGCACAGTACCGACGGGGCAATCCATTATTTCCGAAATTTGCTCATAACTAAGGCCTTCAAATTCTCGCAAAGATAGGGCCGTTTTAAGGTCATCAGGTAAGTTTTCTAAAGCAGCAAATACTTTTTCCTGTAACTGATCACGAGCCAACAAGTTTTCTGGTGTTTCGCTATCAGTCATGGCCTCAGCAAAGCCATAATCAGCTTGCTCGTCAGCATCAATGTCCCTATCAGGCGGCCTACGCCCCTTAGCCACTAGGTAGTTTTTTGCCGTATTAATGGCAATACGATAAAGCCAAGTATAAAACTGGCTGTCGCCGCGAAAATTCTGTAAAGCACGGTAAGCCTTGATAAAAGCTTCTTGACTAACATCCATGGCTTCATGCTGATCGCGGACATAGCGCCCTACCAAGCTGATAATTTTGTGCTGGTATTTCAACACCAATAAATCAAAGGCACGCTTATCACCAGCCTGCACTCGCTCTACTAGTTGTTGATCCGTGGCTTGCGTATCCGGCAAGAGATTTCCTTAATGACTAAAATTACTGACAATTTCTGGGTATTTACTATTAATGGGGGCACCTAGCCAACATACAATGTACAAAAGCACATATGAAGCCGTTATAATGCACCAAAATCAACTCTATGACCTGCCCATGATTGGTGAGTTCCCCTATGCAACAACAATTTGATTATGATGTGCTAATTATTGGATCTGGCGCTGCCGGTCTCAGTCTAGCACTGCAGCTACCTAGAGACAAAAAGGTAGCCATTATCAGTAAGCGGGAACTCAATGCCGGCTCATCATCACGTGCACAAGGTGGCATCGCTGCGGTACTCGACCCCAGTGATAGTGTTGATAACCATATCCAAGATACCATTGAAGCTGGAGCCAAATTGGGCAACCCCGAGGCCATTCGCTTTACGGTAGAAAATGCCAAGAACAGCATTGACTGGCTTATACAGCAACAAGTGCCATTTACTGCCGATGAGAGTGAAAACCAAGGCTTCCATCTTACCCAAGAAGGCGGCCATAGCCATCGTCGTATCATCCATGCTGCTGACCGTACTGGATTGGCGGTCTCTGAGACACTACTACAACGCGCCACCGAGGCTGACAATATCCATTTGCTCACCCACAAAGTAGCCGTGGACTTAATCACCAATGCCAAAACCGGCCTACCCGGCAACCGCTGCATTGGTGCCTATATTCTAGACCAGCACACGGGCCATGTTGATAGTTTTAGTGCTCAAGCTGTCGTACTCGCTACTGGCGGTGCCAGCAAAGTATATTTATATACCAGCAATTCCGACGGCTCTTCCGGTGATGGTATAGCCATGGCATGGCGTGCGGGTTGCCGTGTTGCCAATATGGAATTCAATCAATTCCACCCAACTTGCCTATACCACCCAAAGGCCAAGTCTTTCCTTATTTCTGAAGCGGTACGCGGAGAAGGCGGTAAACTCAGGTTGGCCAATGGCGAACCCTTTATGCAGCACTTTGACGAACGCCTAGAGCTTGCACCTAGAGACATAGTAGCACGCGCCATTGACCACGAAATGAAACGTTTAGGTGATGACTGTGTGTACCTAGACATCTCCCACCGCGGCAAAGACTTTATCGTTGAGCACTTTCCTACCATCTATGAACGCTGCCTAGAATACGGCATCGACATCAGCAAGGATGCTATTCCTGTGGTACCCGCTGCTCACTATACTTGTGGCGGAGTAATGACCAACGAGCAAGGTCACACTGATGTAGAGGGCCTTTATGCCATTGGTGAAACGGCCTTTACTGGCTTACATGGTGCCAACCGCTTAGCTAGCAATTCATTGCTAGAATGCTTTGTTTACGCACAATCTGCAGCTCAGCATATTGTCAGCAAATGGCAATCTAATTACGCGCCACAAAAAGTAAAATCTTGGGATGAAAGTAAAGTAACTGATTCTGATGAAGACGTTATTTTGTCTCACAACTGGGATGAACTACGCCGTTTTATGTGGGATTACGTGGGCATTGTACGCACCAATAAGCGCTTAACCCGCGCTCAACACCGTGTCGACATGCTACTGGGGGAAATCAATGAATTTTATAGCAACTACCGCGTCACCAGCGATTTGGTGGAGCTGCGAAATCTAGCCGTAGTGGCAAGCTTAATCATTCGCTCAGCCCAACAGCGTAAGGAAAGCCGTGGTTTACATTACACACTAGACTACCCACATACGGCCAGCGTGGCTCGCAACACCATATTAACGCCACACAATTTTCACTGGGTATAAGAGCCCCAGCGACCCCATACGCGTAAACACCGCAAACCATCAACATCTGCACTATCTGCTAGCAACAGCTGCCACAACACAGGTCCTGCAGGCACTTGCATGCGCAAAATAATAAATCCGGGGAGAAAGCGACTACCTGAAGCTAGCTGTGCATCATGAACCTGACCATTGGCCAACTGCAAACGCCATTGATGCACATTGATACGGATACTCTGCAAGCTATTGCCAGCACGCAACCATGCATAGCGCCGTAACCAGCGCAGCAACAACCAACTAGACAAAGCCACGAACGCCAGATTTTGCCACCAAAGCAGAGTTACTGATAGCAATAAGGCAACCAGCAGCGCCCAGACAACAAGCGCTGCCCAGGTCAAATAACGCGAAGGTTTAAGGTGTAGATCCAGAGGCCGCATAGGCTTGAATCCGTTCTACCATAGCGACGAGTTCCTTATCATCACTTTTATCGTGCCCCATAAACCAAGCAAACAAGTCAGGGTCTTGCTCTGCCAGTAAGCGCACATAAATGGCCTGCTGGTCAGCTTCTAGATTAGCTAGCTCATTGCGCGCAAAAGGCTCTAGCAATACGTCCAATTCCAACATACCACGACGGCTATGCCAGATCTGACGCTTTAACTCGGTTTCATTTAACATACTTGGGTTACCAAAACTTTGTGGAATCGTTTTACATGCCTGCCATTTTAACTCAAAACGGCTGGTTATTTCAGGCGTTAAGGCGGATAATTAACTGATCCAAGCCAACTAAAGACACATCTCGACTCTATGCAACACTGGCACGACTTTTTACAGCAACAAGGTTTTTCCATTCTTGAGCAAGGCGGCATTCATCATGCCAATGCTAGTCAAGGTGCCGAAGCCTACGTCACAGACCTATCCAACTATGGCACACTAACCCTTAGTGGCCCTGACGCTTGCAAATTTTTGCAAGGTCAGCTGACCTGCAACATGGATGAGCTAAGCCCGCAACAAGGCCTTAGTGGCGCTTACTGCTCACCTAAGGGTAGCGTGATTAGCAATTTCGATCTGCTACAGGTCAATGATCAGGTTATGCTACATATGGCTGCCGACGTGGTTGAAGCGGTGAATACAGCCCTTACCAAGTACATCGTTTTCTCCAAAGCCAAGCTACACAATCAAAATGATGAATGGGTGCGTCTGGGCCTGTGGGGCCAAAAAGCCCAAGAAGCACTAGCGCAATTCTGTGAAGTACCTAGCCAAGCAAGACAGGTCAGCGAATTCGATCAGGGCTTTGTATTCTGTAGTAACGTAGCACAACAACGCTACGTGATCTATTGCCAGCCCGAAGCTGCCATTGATCTTTGGCTACAGCTAACCGACCATGCTCGCCCAGCCTCTACGGCACAATGGGAAATCAGCCAAATCAAAGACGGCCTCATTTATGTGGGCGAAGAAGTCAGCCAGCACTATGTGCCGCAAATGCTCAACCTGCAGGAAATGGGCACCATCAATTTCCAGAAAGGCTGTTACACAGGCCAAGAAGTAGTGGCTCGCATGCAGTACCTTGGTAAGCTAAAGCGTCACTTATATTTGGGCCGTATCACTAGCGACACCCCCATACAAGTAGGTATGCAAATTGATGCCAGTGGTCGAGGCAACGTCGGCCGCATTGCCAGCCTGGCCAAAGCAGAAGACAACTTGTATTGGTTTACTGCAGTGATCAACATCAAAGAAGCCGAAGACCCAGAAGATACTCTAAGTATTGGCGGCGTTGACGAGAGCCAAGTAGAAATAGACCCCTTGCCCTATGTCATAGACGAGCAAGTGTTTGAACGCATTAGGTTATAGACATAAACAAAACAAAAAAAGGAGCCGAAAGGCTCCTTTTTTATAGCAAATAATTTCTTACTTAGCTTCTGGACGCATGTGCGGGAATAGCAATACGTCACGAATAGAGGCAGAGTCGGTGAGGAACATGACCAAACGGTCGATACCAATACCTTCACCAGCTGTTGGTGGTAGGCCGTATTCCAAAGCCGTTACGTAGTCCTCATCGTAATGCATGGCTTCATCATCACCAGCATCTTTTTCAGCAACCTGTGCCATAAAGCGTTCTGCTTGGTCTTCGGCATCGTTAAGCTCAGAGAAGCCATTGGCAACTTCACGACCACCAACGAAGAATTCAAAACGATCCGTAACAAATGGATCGGCATCGTTGCGACGTGACAGCGGGGATACTTCCGCAGGATATTGAGTAATAAAGGTTGGCGCATCCAAACGATCTTCTACAGTCTTCTCGAAGATCTCGATTTGCACCTTGCCCAAGCCCCAAGAATCCTTAAGAGGAATACCCAAGCCCTTAGCAATAGCGCGAGCACCGGCTTCATCAGCCAATTCTTCGGCCTTGATATCCGCATTGTAATGCAAGATAGAATCAAATACAGAAATACGCTCAAACGGCTGCGCTAAATCGTAATCCTTGCCCTGATAATGCACTTGAGTACTACCTAGCACGTCTGCTGCCACTTCGCGCAACATGGCCTCTGTTAGGTTCATCAAGTCTTCGTAGTCAGCATAAGCCCAGTAAAATTCTAACATGGTGAATTCTGGGTTGTGACGCGTAGACAAGCCTTCGTTACGGAAGTTACGGTTGATTTCGAACACACGCTCAAAACCACCCACAACCAAACGCTTCAGGTATAGCTCAGGGGCTATACGCAAGAACATTTCTAGATCCAAAGCATTGTGATAGGTCACAAATGGCTTAGCGCTGGCACCACCAGGAATCACCTGCATCATTGGCGTTTCTACTTCCATAAATTCATGACGGATCAAGAACTGGCGGATAGCCTCAACAATCTGGGTACGCTTACGGAAAGTATTACGCGACTCGTCGTTAACGATAAGGTCAACATAACGCTGACGGTAACGCATTTCTTGGTCAGACAAACCATGGTGCTTGTCTGGCAATGGGCGCAAAGCCTTGGTCAACAACTGAGGCTCTTGCATGTCGACAAACAAGTCACCCTTACCAGATTTTTGCAGGGTACCAAAGGCACCGACGATATCACCCAAATCCCAAGTTTTGATGTCAGCAAGCTGTTCTGGAGCTAGAGCTTTACGGTTAACGTATAGCTGAATACGGCCAGACACATCTTGAATCTCTATGAAGGCACCACGGTTACGAATTATACGACCGGCCACTTTAACTGGCAGCGCTTTTTCTTCTAAAGCAGGCTTCTCTTCTTCGCCATACTGGTCCTGTAGGTCCTGGGCATAGCTATCACGACGGAAGTCGTTAGGAAAAGGATTTCCTTGTTCGCGGCGCTGCGCCAACTTAGCACGACGCTCAGCAATCAGCTTGTTATCGTCTTGTGCTACTTCAGGGTTGCTAGTTTCATTACTCATGGTAAAAATAATTCCCGTGGTTACAGGCCAGCTTTCAAGCTAGCTTCAATAAATTCATCTAAATCGCCATCCAATACCTTGTCGCAATTACTGCTTTGAACATTGGTACGCAAATCTTTAATGCGCTGATCATCCAACACGTAAGAACGTATCTGACTGCCCCAACCAATGTCAGACTTGGAATCTTCCATGGCTTGCGCGGCATCTTGGCGAATTTGCATTTCTCGTTCGTACAGCTTAGCTCGCAACTGCTTCATGGCCGAGTCGCGGTTTTGATGCTGTGAACGCTGATTCTGACACTGCACAACAATGCCAGTAGGCTCGTGGGTAATACGAATGGCAGAATCGGTTTTGTTAACGTGCTGACCACCAGCGCCACTGGCGCGGTAGGTATCAACACGCAAGTCTGATGGATTGATGTCAATTTCTACATTGTCATCGATTTCTGGTGACACAAACACCGAGGCAAAGGATGTGTGACGACGACCGCCTGAATCAAATGGTGATTTACGTACTAAACGGTGTACACCGGTCTCCGTACGCAACCAACCAAAAGCGTATTCGCCTTCAAAACGAATGGTGGCACTTTTGATACCAGCAACGTCACCGTCACTGGCTTCCATCAATTCAACCTTAAAGCCCTTTTGCTCGCCCCAGCGCAAATACATGCGCAACATCATGTTGGCCCAGTCTTGTGCTTCGGTACCGCCTGAGCCAGACTGAATATCCAAGAAACAAGCGTTTTCGTCCATTTCACCGGAGAACATACGGCGGAATTCTAAGCTACTGAGCTTGTCTTGAAGGGCGTCGATTTCGGCTTCTACGTCCATCAAGGTATCTTCGTCGTTTTCTTCAACGGCAAGATCTAGCAAATCACGGGCGTCTTCCAAGCCACTATCCATATCGTCGATAGTTTTGACTACGCCTTCTAGTGCAGAGCGTTCTTTACCTAGGGCTTGAGCCGTATCTGGATCATTCCAAACATCGGGTTGTTCTAACTCACGTTCTACTTCGACTAAACGTTCTTGCTTACCAAGATAGTCAAAGGTACCCCCTCAACGCATCAGTGCGTTCAGCGAGGTCTTTCATGGTTTGAATGTAGGGGTTTATTTCGAACATAACAGCACCTAAAAATGAAGCGCAAATTATACCGAAAGCCTAGCAATGAAGATAGTTTTGCAGAACTAAGAGCACAAAATTCAACGATATCACCTCACAACGCCCCCTACTTAGGTCGCAGAGCCGCCTCATTCATCACTTATTGATTATTGTCATTATTTATAACTAAAGAAACTCCCATACTGACAGTCATTTTGCGCAAGCTCAGCACTAGTTTTGATGTCGCGCACCCTAAACTGGATCTTGGATTACCAGCTATGAACGTATTGGCCAACATAAACCTTCGTAACAAACTCATCATCATGATGCTAGTGCCCATCTTGGCGCTGGCCTTTTTTGCCGCCGAACTGCTGTTTGAAAAACAACAGCAAAGTCGACAAATGGGGAAACTAGTGCAGCTTACGGAGCTGGCCTCAACCCTTAGCGCCCTAGTTCACGAAACCCAGAAAGAACGTGGTGCTAGTGCTGGCTTCATTGGCAGCAAGGGTGCCAACTTCGCCGAGATACTACCCAAACAGCAAAAAACAACCAATACACGCGTTGCCAATGTCCAAGCCTTTATCGCTAGCGCCGACAAGTCCATATTCAATGCCGATCTAAATAACAAAGTTAGTGCACTAGAAAAAGACCTAGCCAATCTAAAAGCCACACGCCAAAAAGTGAACAGCCTTAACATTCCATTGGGCGAAGCAGTAGCTTGGTACACCAATATGAATGCTCGCATGCTGGCCATTATAGAAGCCATGCCACACGTGGTTAGTGATGCCAGCCTAGTGCGTAACTTAACTGTGTATGCCAACTACCTACAAAGTAAGGAACGCGCAGGTATCGAACGCGCCGTACTAAGCGCTACTTTTGGTGCTGATAAGTTTGCCCCCAACATGTTCAAAAAGTTTGTCGAACTCGTTGCAGCCCAAGACAACTACCTTCATGTCTTTCTGGCCTTGGCCGATAAAAAAGATATTGAGTTCTATCAGGCCACCATGCGCCACGATTCCGTCGCCCAAGTAGCCGACATGCGTAACACAGCTTTTGCCAAAGCCAATACTGGTGGTTTCAATGTCGAAGCGGAACACTGGTTTGCCACCATCAGCAAGAAAATCAATCAACTCAAGCAGGTGGATGATTACCTAGCCACCAGCATCAGCGATCAAGCCACAACTAAACAGGCTGCGGCCACTAGCACTATCATGTTATTTGGCAGCATCTTTGTTATGTCAATGTTAGCAGCCTTGGTACTTGGCTATCTGTTTGCTAGCAACATCTCACGTTCAGTAAGAAACATGCAGCAGGTAATGCATAAAACTGCGCAAGAAGGTGACTTCTCGGTGCGCGCAGAAGTATTGGGCAATGATGAATTCGGCACCATGGCCGAACAGCTCAACAGCTTATTGAGCGCCCAACAAAAAGCCATTCAAGATGCCACCAGAGTCATTACTGCCATCGCCGAAGGCAACTTTGAAGAAACCATTAGTGATTCCTACAAAGGCGACCTGAACACCCTTAAGCAAGGCGTGAACGCTTCCGCGGCCAAGGTAGCACAAACCATGGAAGCCCTGGAGTGCGTCATGAGTGGCCTTGGCCAAGGTAACTTTAGTGTTCGCATGGGCGCCGAAGTAGAGACCAAGTTCCGCCAGCAAGTTAACGATGCTATGCAGGTCATTGACCAGGTATTGAGCCGTGTTGGCGAAATTGTTGCCAGCCTTTCAGACGGCGACTTTAGCCAACGTATGGAAATGAACGTTGGCGGCAGTCTTGCCCAACTACAAACCAACATTAACCGTTCCATGACAGGGCTAGAAGAAGCCCTGAGCGCCACTGTAGCTGTTGCTGGCCAAATAGGCCAAGGCGATCTTAGTCATCAGGTTGAGGGCCACTTTGCTGGACAACTCGAAGACCTCAAAAGCGCCATTAACAGCACTCAAGAAAATCTATCGGAAGTTGTAAGCCAGGTGCGCGAACGCTCTACCGCAGTACAATCTGGTGCCGATGAAATATCGCGTGGCAACCAAGATTTGGCTAACCGTACTGCTGATCAAGCATCTAGCCTAGGCGAAACTGCTGCCAGCATGGACCAAATAGCCGCCAATGCTCGCCGTAACGCTAGCAATGCCGAAGAAGCTCGCAGCCTTGTTGATGAAGCCAAGGGCAAGGCTGATGGTGCCTCCGAAGTCATGAGCAAAACTGTTACTGCCATGCAACAAATCAATGACTCGAGCCAGCAGATTGCTGAGATCATCACGCTTATTGACGGTATTGCCTTCCAAACTAACCTACTCGCACTTAACGCCTCAGTGGAAGCCGCGCGAGCTGGTGAACATGGTCGTGGCTTTGCCGTGGTGGCTGGCGAAGTGCGTACCCTTGCACAGCGCACTGCAGAATCCGCTAAAGACATTCGCTCCTTGATTGATGACACCAATGATCGCGTGAAAGAAGGCAGCCAGCTAGTTAACGATTCTGGTGAAGCACTAGAGTCTATCCAAAAATCCGTTACTCAAGTAGCCGATGTAGCAAGCAATATTGCCACCTCCGCCAATGAGCAAACCTTGGGTGTGGATCAGGTCAATCAGGCTATTAGCCAGCTAGACAATGCCAACCAAGAGAACGCCGCTTTGGTAGAAGAAGCGGCAGCCGCCAGCACATCACTTAACGACCAAGCCATTGGCATGAAGGCCTCTGTTGAGTTCTTTCGCATGAGCTAATACCTACACTCGCCCTTACGAGAAGTTTAGCGACGCGGTAATCTCTACAAGACTTCAAGAGATTGCTTCGCTGCGCTCG
>CALKFY010000087.1 GCA_938084925.1 uncultured Pseudomonadales bacterium | reverse complement strand
AACATGCGAATAATTTCCGCTGATTCATTGCTAACAATAGTCTCCTGCTGTTTGTCCCACAAGATAGGCACCGTTACGCGGCCTGTGTAGGTGGCCATGGCTTTGGTATACAGCTCATGAGCATAGTTAAAACCGTACAGTGGATCACCGACAAGGTCATCGCTATGGTCGGCATGAAAAGTCCAACCTTGTTCTAGCATATGAGGGCTGACAATCGACACACCAATCATCTCCTGAAGGCCTTTTAGCTCTCGGTAGATCAATGTGCGGTGGGCCCAAGGGCAGGCGAGCGATACATACAAATGATAGCGACCAGCTTCGGCTTTAAAGCCACCGACACCGCTGCTGCCAGCACTACCGTCTGTGGTAATCCAATTGCGAAAGACAGCGTCACTGCGTTTGAATTCGCCACCTGTGGCCTTGGTGTCATACCACTGGTCATGCCAATGGCCGTTGATTAATAATCCCATGTGTATCTCCTAGAGAAAGCGCCCTGTTTGAAAGTCTTGAAAGGCTTGCATCAGCTCTTCACGAGTATTCATAACAAAGGGGCCACCCTTGGCTACGGGCTCACCAATCGGTTCGCCAGCCACCAACAAGGCCCGCGCTGTTGGCGACAGGCCTTCTAAGATGACTTTATCACCGGGGCTAAGAATAGCCATGTTACCTTCACTAATAGTGCTATTGGCAATGGCTACACTACCGTCAATGACATAGACAAAGGCATTGGCGCTCATGCTAAGGGGTTGCTCAAAGCTGGTGCCTTGAGGCAAGCTAATGTCCATATAAATGGGGTCGATATCGAGTTGCTTCACCGGACCTTGAGTACCTTGCTTGGTAGTCCCTGCAACCACGCGGACTAGGCCGCCTTGTGCTAACTTTTCCTCGGCCAGCTGCTCGGCTGGAAATTCCTGATACGCCGGTGCACTCATCTTGTCTTTGGCCGGTAGGTTAACCCACAGTTGAAAACCCTGCATCAGTCCTTGTTTCTGCTCTGGCATTTCCGCATGGATAACACCACGGCCCGCGCTCATCCATTGCACACCATGCTGATCAATGACACCTTCGTTACCGAGGCTGTCCTTGTGGCGCATGCTGCCAGCTAGCATATAGGTCACTGTCTGAAAGCCACGGTGGGGGTGTTCTGGAAAACCAGCTAAATACTGATCCGGCTGGTCGCTGGCAAAATAATCCAGCATCAAAAATGGGTCCAACATGTCTAGGTTACGGCTGCCGATAAGGCGGGTAAGGCTGACACCCGCGCCATCGCTAGTGGGCGTGCCTTGGAATTGTTGCAAAACTTGGCGAGCTTGAGACATTAGGTGTTACTCCTAACCCTTGCGGGTTTACGGTTTGGCTGCAGCAAGGGTGTTTTGACGGCGTTGATCAAGGCTATAACTACCGGCGCCCAAGTTTACTAGCAGTAGTAGCGCACCGGTTATGCTGACGTTTTTCATAAACATGATCATTTGTGTTTGGTCGCTAAAATCGCCGTGAAATAGAATGCCAGACAGTAAAGTAAAGCCCGCTAGTCCTAAAGCGGCCATTCGAGTTTGCCAGCCTAGCAGTACGGCAAAGCCGGCAACAATTTCCACAATAATCACTAGTGGTAGTAGGCTGCCGCTGACACCCATGGCTTCCATGTAGCCTTGGGTGGCGGCATAGCCTGTAATCTTGCCGAGGCCGGACATGATAAAAATGGCACTTAACATGAGGCGGCCAAGGGGGGCACTGAGTTGCTGTAGTTGCGGCATAGTTTTCTCTCAACGATTGCTTTAATAAGTTAGTGGACTGAGTTTATTGCATTGAAATATGATGATAAATAAGACAATATTAAACTCACTGTTTTCAAATAGTTAACAATGGTCAGGAGAGAAGGATGCATGGGGCGATTTGAGCAGATGCAGGTGTTTGTACGTATTGTTGAGTCCGGCAGTATCAGTCGTGCTGCGGCGCAGTTATTTCAAACCAAATCCGCCGTTAGTAAAACCTTGTCAGGCTTAGAAGCGGAGCTGGGGGTGAAACTACTGGCACGGACTACACGTACACAGAAGCTCACGGATAGTGGGCAATTGTTTTATCAGCAGGCGAAAAATCTACTACCCGGTGTGGAAGCCCTGTACTCAGATGTGGCAGAAGCGTCTGCCGAAGCCAAAGGCAAGATAAGGATTTCGGCGCCTCTGTCTTTTGGTATAGCTCACTTGAGTGCTCCTCTCAAGGATTTTATGTTGCAGCATCCCAAGGTAGAACTAGAAATAATCTACGATGATGGTCGTGCGGACTTAGTAGAAGACGGTTTTGATTTGGCTATTCGTATCGGCAATTTAACGGATTCTCAGTTACAAGCGCGACGTTTGTGTGCCATCGGCTTTACACTTTGTGCCAGTCCTGAGTACATAGCCAACAATACGGCTATAAAGACTATGCAGGATTTGGCACATCATCCTTTCCTGAAGTATTCGTCCATGTCCTCGGGGCGTTATACCTGGACCACTGAGGCGGGAGAAACGGCAACAGTTAACCTGCCCACGCGCTTTGTGGCTAACAATGGTGATGCGCTGTTGCATATGGCAGAGCAGGGGCTAGGTATTACAGCTGTACCTAACTTTATTGGTTACCAAGCTTTGAAAGCAGGGCGTTTAGTGCCAATCTTGCCCCATGTTAGCATGCACTCCGAGCATGCTTATGCGGTCTACCCCCAATCGCAATACCTGCCTCGACGCACACGCTTGTTTATTGATCATCTGGTCACTTGCTTTGCTGGTGAACCCTATTGGGAGCAGTTCTAGCCGTACTCCTAGTCAATGACGAGGTTGCGCTAGCCTATGTAACCGATCAGCCCATTTGCCCTGATGTTCTTCTGCGCAACCTTGCTCGGTGTCATAAGTAATGTGCTTGGCCACGTCCTTTAACTGAACGTTGGCTTCAAGCAGCTTGGCTTGAATCAAAGAATTTAGTTTGCTGTTGTTTTGGGACATGAAGCTAGCCAGATTGTCGTTGGTGTCGAACACACAAACAACCTTTAGGCTTTGAGGAAAGTTGGCGTAATTAACCAGGTGCGTTAGCCAGCAAAAGCCATTAATATCCTTGAGTGCCATTTCGCACACATCCGTTAACACTAGCCTCAGTTGATGGTCGATTTTTTTGTCAGTTTTGCGCATAATTTAAGTATCGAAATAGTAATGGCTCAGGCAATGGCAATGCAGAATATGCCGCAAAACTGAGCTTACCACAGACCAGTATCGGAGTGGCCGCAGTTTGCTCAAACCAATGCCCACATTAACCTATATTTCAAGCTACCCTCAGCAGGTTAAAGACCAAGCTATACAGCTGATCGAGCATAATAATTTGTCGGACTATCTGCTTAACAAATACCCGACAACACACGCGTTTGTGAATGACAAATCCCTGCGCGAGTTTACGTTATCTATCAAAAACCAATATATCAAAAAGTCTGCGCCTCTAAGCCAGGTCATGTATGACCCCAAAATCCATGCCATTAAAAATGCGCTTGGGTTGCATACGCTTATATCACGGGTGCAGGGCAATAAACTTAAGCGTAAAAACGAAATTAGAATTAGTGATGTGTTTCGTAAATCCCCCGAAGCCTTTTTAAGGATGATTGTGGTTCATGAGTTAGCGCATTTAAAGGAAATGGAGCACAACAAAGCCTTTTACAAACTGTGTTGTCACATGTCTAGCGACTACCATCAGCTTGAACTTGATATGCGCCTCTACTTGACTCAGCTAGCCTTGCATGGCGAGATATACTGAATCTCCCAATTTGCACGCATAAGTTGAAGCTTGGGCAATGACCCTTTTTATTTTGTAGCAGGCTGATTAGAGATATCTAGACAGTGGTGTCTAGAGTGAATTATATTCGCATTATTGAATTATAAATATCTTTCGTAATAGGCTCAGCACATGAAATCTGAATATCGCGTGGTTGTCATCGGCGGTGGCGTGGTCGGCGCTTCTGTACTCTATCATTTAGCCAAGTTTGGCTGGAGTGACGTTTGTTTGATCGAGCGTTCTATTCTTACTGCGGGTTCGTCCTGGCACGCGGCAGGTGGTTTTCATGCTTTGAACGCCGACCCAAACATTGCTGCGCTGCAGGCCTATACCATTGATTTATTTGATGAAATAGAATCTGTATCGGGTCAACAAATTGGCCTGCATATGACCGGTGGCTTGACCATTGCCACTACCCCAGAACGCTGGGAATGGCTACAAGGAGCCTATCGTGTCTTCCAAACCATTGGTATCGAAGATTGCCGTTTGGTGACCCCACAAGAGTGTGGTGAATTGAATCCAGCTATGAACGTTGACGACGTTTTAGGCGGCTTGTGGGCCGATCGTGAAGGCTACTTAGATACCACCGGCACCGTGCATGCCTATGCAGGTTCTGCCAAGAAACACGGCGCTGAAGTCATTGAACACACCAAGGTAGAAAGCCTAGAACAGGTGGAAGGTGGCTGGAAGGTCACCACCGACAAGGGCGTTATTACCTGTGAGCATGTGGTTAACGCCGCTGGTTTGTGGGCCAAGCAAGTGGGTCGTATGGCCGGTGTTGAACTGCCAGTATCGCCGTTAGAACATCACTATCTCATTACCGATAATATTCCTCAGGTTGCTGCTCTCGATAAAGAGCTGCCTATGACTGTAGACCCAGACGGTTTCACCTATATGCGTCAGGATCAGCATGGCATGTTGATTGGCATCTACGAATTGCAGCACCAACATTGGATGATGGATGGTGCACCATGGGATTATGGTATTGAGCTGCTGCAAGAAAACTTTGATCGCATCGAAAACGAACTAGCCTATTCTTTTGACCGTTACCCATCCCTTAACGATGTCGGTATTAAAACTTGGGTCAATGGTGCCTTTACCTTCTCCCCCGATGGCAACCCGCTCGTTGGACCCGTACCGGGTAAAGACGGTTATTGGGTTGCTTGTGCCGTTATGGCCGGTTTCCTCCAAGGCGGCGGCGTTGGTAAATCGCTAGCTGAGTGGATGATTCATGGTGAGCCAGAAGCCGATGTGTATGGCATGGACGTGGCCCGTTATGGTGACTTTGCCAACAACAAACAATATATCAAGGAAACCACGGGGCAGTTTTATTCCCGCCGTTTTGTTATGTCCTATCCTAACGAGCAGTTACCAGCGGGCCGTAACGTCAAGATGGCGCCTGCCTATGAAGGTATGAGCGCGGCAGGTTGCCGTTGGGGGCAAAGCTGGGGCCTAGAAGTGCCGCTGTATTTTGCCCCCGAAGAGTTTGAAGAAAATCTGACTTTAAAACGTTCCAACGTACATGACATCGTGGCCGCAGAATGTAAGGCCGTGCGCGAACAAGCAGGCTTGTTGGACATTACCGCCTTTTCTCGTTTTGAAGTGAAGGGCCCCGATGCAGAAAAATGGTTGAATAAGATCATGGCCTCTAAGCTACCGGCACCAGGCCGTGCCAAGTTAGCGCCTATGCTAGCCCCTAACGGCAAGATGAAAGGCGATTTAACCATCTTTAACTGGGGTGACGGCAGCTATTGGGTTACTGGTTCCTATTATCTACGTGCTTGGCATATGCGCTGGTTCAACGATTATCTTGAAGGCGATGTCACGGTCGAAGATGTGTCCGATACCATGGTCGGCTTCTCTGTTACGGGGCCTAATGCGCGTAAGATCATGCAAAAACTGTGTCACGAAGATATTAGCGGCGAAGGCTTCAAGTTTATGGCCTGTCGCCAGTTAGATGTGGGCATGATTAATGCCAAGGTGGGCCGTTTGTCCGTGTGTGGCGAACTGGGTTACGAAATCCACTGTCACGCCATTGAGCATATTGCCTTGCGCCGTATGCTACTAGAAGCCGGTGCCGAATTTGGTATCAAGGAAATTGGTTTTAATGCCTTGCTAAGCCTACGTATAGAAAAGAGCTTTGGTATCTGGTCCGCAGAATTTACCCAAGGTTATACGGCCGGCATGACAGGCATGGAGCGTTGGATCGATTGGGAAAAGGGCGACTTTGTAGGTCGTGATGCTGCCTTGGCAGAGCGCGACGGAGGCGGCCCAGCACAAATTCAAGTTACCCTGGAAGTGGACGCCGTCGATGCCGATGCCAGTGGTTATGAACCTATTTGGCATGACGGCAAGCGCATTGGTTTTGTGACCTCAGGGGCTTATGGCCATACGCTACAAAAATCCTTAGCGATGGCGTTGATCAACAAGGACTTGGCAGCACCGGGTACCGAGCTGAGCGTGCACCTAGTTGGTGTGGAGCGCACTTGTCGCGTGGTAGCAGCATCACCCTATGATCCTCAAGGCAAGGTGATGCGGGCGTGAGTATGGATCAGCAGGATAAGGTTCAAGGACGGCGCTCGGGAGGGCGTCGTGCTAGACGAGATTCCGCGCCAAATAAACCGCTGCGTAAGACCAATTATCGTCAGGTCATGAATCCTTATCCGCCCATGCAGGCCCTGTCCGAAGATCGGGTGGCGGCTTTGCATGATACGGCTTTACGCGTGTTAGAAGAGCTGGGTATCAAGGTTTTGTTGCCGCAAGCCAAAGCTATTTTTGCTGAGGCGGGGGCGCGACTAGGCGATGACGATATGGTTTATATCGGTCGTGACCTAGTCGAACAGGCCTTAGCAACGGTGCCTGCTACTATCACGCTTAAGGGCGGTAGTCGTCTAAGGGATGTGGAATTTGCCCCGGGGCGCATTGTTATGCAGTCGGCCGGTGGTTGCCCTTATGCTACGGATCTTAAACGTGGCCGCAGGCCGGGTAGTTATGCGGATTTCAAAGAGTTGTGTTTGTTAACTCAGCACTATGACGTGCTGAATTTAATGGCCCCCGTCGTAGAGGCACAAGATGTGCCCAACAACCTGCGTCATTATGCCTTTATGGAGGCTCAGTTAACCCTTACGGACAAGGTGCCTTTTATCTTTTCCCGTGGCACGCCACAAGTGGAAGACAGTTTTCAGATGTTGCGCATAGGACGCGGCCTCAGTGACCAAGAATTCAAAAATCATGTTTGGTGCTTTACCGTTATCAATACTAATTCACCCAGACAAATAGACATTCCTATGGGGCAGGGCTTAATTGATTTTGCCCGTTTCGGGCAGGTGTCTGTGGTAACGCCCTTTACCCTTATGGGAGCCATGGCCCCCATTACTCCAGCCGGCGCCATGACCTTGAGTCATGCCGAGTGTTTGGCGGCGGTGACGCTAACCCAGTTGGTTAATCCTGGTGCGCCTGTATGCTACGGCACCTTTACCTCCAACGTGGATATGAAAAGCGGTTCCCCAGCGTTAGGGACACCAGAACAGTTTCATGCCAACTTGATTGCTGGGCAATTGGCGCGTCACGTTAACATGCCATGGCGTTCCGCTGGTGGTTCGGCGGCCGCCGTGGCGGATGCGCAAGCCGCCCACGAAACGCAAATGGGCACCTGGGGTGCGGTGCAAGCTGGCGCGAATTTGATCATGCATGCGGCAGGTTGGTTGGAAGCGGGCTTGTCCGTGTCTTACGAGAAGTTTATTACGGACATAGAAATGCTGCAGATCCTCGCGGAAAGCCTGCAGCCTGTTGCCGCAAGTGACGATGATCTTGGTTTTTCAGCCATAGCCGAAGTGGCCCCGGGTGGGCACTTTTTTGCCTGTGAGCATACCATGCAACGTTATCAAACCCAGTTTTATGACCCCATTGTGCATGACTGGTCTAACTTTGGTCAGTGGACCGAACGCGGTGCACAAACCGCCACCCAAAGAGCCACCGGTGTGTGGCAAGCTATTGTGGATGCCGGTTCACAAATTGATATTGGTAGTGCTGCCATGGGTGAATTAGAAGAATTTGTCGCCCGCCGCACGGAGCAGGGCGGTGCCCTGCCAGAGAGCTAAGCATGCAAACACAAGGCCAAGACGATCTGCAGAAACAAGCGCCTCAGCCAGGCCATACCAAGGTGACACGCCATGATTGGTTGCGTGTAGCCCATGATTTGCTCGTTAAGCAGGGTGAAGAAGCGGTAAAAATTCAAGCCATTGGCACCCAGCTAGGTGTCTCAAGATCCAGTTTTTATTGGTATTTTAATGATCGTAAAGATCTGCTTAATGCTCTGCTAGAGCATTGGCAAGCACAAAATACCCGTGCCTTTATTGAGCAAACTCAAATACCCTCGGCAACCATTACCGAAGCCGTGTGTCGGGTGTTTTATTGTGCCATCGATGAACGGCTATTTAGCACCAAGTTGGATTTTGCGGTGCGCGAGTGGGGTCGGCGTTCTACTGATGTGATGGTGAAGGTCCGTCAGTCCGATAGACAATGCTTAGATGCTTTAACGGATATGTACTTACGTTTTGACTATGGGCAGGACGATGCCGAGATAAAAGCCCGTATGCTGTATTTTACCCAGGTGGGCTATCATCTAGTGGATTTGCAAGAGTCACTGCAAAAACGCTTGCACTATGTACGTGGCTACTTACTTGGCTTTACTGGGCAAGAGCCTTTAACTAGTGAGTTAGAGGCTTTGGGTGATTATATTGAGCAGTTGCGGAGATAACTAATAGGGACTGGCTTTTCCCGCAGGGAAGTGCCTGTCCTGTGTGGGTTTGTGCATGTATTAAAAGGAGTGATACAAGGGACAGGCACTTATTTAACCGCTACGCGGCTAAATAAAAGCCAGTCCCCGAAAACTATTAGCTCTTCACATTAAGCTGATAGGTCTTCCAAATAGTCTTGTCCGATAGACGGTCATATACGGCACGGGCGCGGTAGTTATCTTCTGCAGTGATCCAACGTATCGCTGGCCAGCCTTGTAGCTTGGCTTCTTCTTCTAAGCGGGCGAATAGCTGATCGACGATTTGTTCGCCACGACACTCTGGTAGCACAAATAAGTCATCCAAAAAGCCAACATGGGCACCGCGTAATGGCGATACCATGTCACGGAAGTGCATGAAACCGACGGCTTGGCCATCTGCATTCTTGGCAAGAATACAGTGAAATTTTTCCTTGTCATCATGTATCCAGCTCCATACCTGGTCCAAAATAGTTTGGTCCATAGGCATTTTGTAAAAGCTGGCGTAGCCGTAGTATAGATTTTGCCATTGTTCTTTGTCGGCAGAGGTAGGGTAGGCGATACTGATGCTCATGGCGGTTTCCTTAGGGGCTTAAAACTATCAATTGAGTGAATAGAGTAGCTCAACTAGGTAAGGCTAATAAAGTACCAGTTTCTGACAAATGCTAGCTAGTGGATGAGACCACTAGGCTAATTTGAGTACAAATTCTTGGCCCACTAGGTCAATTTGATCGCCATTTAGCATCTTGCGCCTTTTGCGGGTTTCTACTTCGCCGTTTACCTTGACTAGGCCATCGGCAATGATCTGTTTGGCTTGTGCGCCGCTCTCAGCAAGGCCTTCAAATTTTAATATTTTGTAGAGTTCAACGGGTTCGAAGTTGATAATAATTTCTTGCATGATAGTGTTGATTTCCAGAAGTGCATACAGTTTAATTGAGCTAAGGATAACCAAGTCATCGATGCTCCAGTGATTGATGGCTATTGTACAGGATGTGCGCTTTGGATACTTCTTCTGTTGATCAGAAAACCCCATTTACCGTAGAACATTTTATCGAGCTTTTGCAAAATACTTATCGTGTTTATAAACGCGATAAAGTTATGCCCAAAGAGCGCCAAGCTTATTGCAATGGTTATGCAGATGCTTTGTTGCGTTTAGGCGTAATTGATAAGCAAGACCTACATGTGTTAGTGGATAACGCAAATAAAGCGGTGTTTGGTATGACCCTGCAACAACGTCAATACGAGTTTGATGTGTTTCACGAACCACAAGACCCAAATTATGAACATCGTTCATCTTGGTGTCGAGCTGTACGCTAGCTAGCCACCCTAGTTGCTAGCTTGATGCTCGCACAAGGTCACAATACGGCTAGCTGGTACGTTAAGCTGGGTCAGCAAATACTGTTTGAATTCTTCTTCATAGTCCTGTTGTTGCAGGGCTAGTTCCATGCATTTCATCCACGCCACTCGGTCTTCATCGATGATGGGAAGATGAGTGTGGGCACGAGGCATAGAAATGCCTTTGCCGTACTTTTCTGAAAACAAACGCGGACCGTTTAACCATCCACTCAAAAACAATGCGAGTTTGTCACTCGACACGGTGAGGTCTTGAGGGTGCATGGCACGAATACGCTGCGCTTCTGGCAGGGTGCTCATGACATGATAGAAATCCTTGACCAGTTTAGTTAAACCTTCTAGTCCTCCAGCGGCTTGGTATGACGCATCTTCCTTGCCATAGACAGGGTGGCGGATAGGCTGTGGGGAGGACTGGGGGTTGGCTGGTTGGCTCATGGTTGAAATCTCCTAGTCAAAGTCTGGGCGTATTCTAACGATTTTTATGCACGAAGTTCATAGTTTAGGGCAAGTTTGCCCATTTAAATTATCGTTGCATTAATAGCAACAAAAATCTAAATTAAAGCTATTTAATGTATTTATTGGTGTGGGCATAATGTCTTCAATACTAGATTAACTGATGCAGGTGGCAGCAATGGGAGCAGATAAGACAATTGGCGTTATTGGCTTAGGTAATATGGGGCGTGGCATGTGCGCAACCTTAATACGTGAAGGCTATAAGGTGTTTGGCACCGATGTGGCTGCCAGTTCCATGCAGCTAGCACAAAACTTGGGCGTACAAGTATGTGGCAACGTACAAGCTCTATGTCAGCAGACTAAGCAGCTTATCGTGTCTTTGCCCAAGGCCGAGCATGTACAGTTGGTAATTGCCGGCGAGAGTGGAGTGTTAGCTCATGCTCAAGCCAATAGCCTAGTGTTAGATACCTCCACCTCTAAGCCTGAGGTGAGTAAGGATTTGGCTTTGCAGATGCACCAATCAGGTCATGTATTTCTGGACACCCCTGTGAGTGGAGGGCCTGCTGGAGCCCATGCTGGCACCATGGTGATGTTGGTGGGGGGGGATGAAAGTGCTTTGCCTCATGCCGAACCGATTCTACAAGCTCTAAGTAGCAAGTGGGTGTACCTAGGCGAAAGCGGCAGTGGCCACGCTGCCAAATTGATTAACAACTTATTATGCGCAGCTCATTTGCTAACTACAGCCGAGGCCGTTGCTATCGGTAATAAGGCGGGTTTGGATGCACAGAAGTTGCTTGCAGGTATCAATGCCGGTTCTGGCCGCAGCGGCGTGAGTGAAGTGAATTTCCCTAAATGGGTGCTTAGTGATGCTTTTGATTCTGGTTTCACCATGGGTCTCATGCGTAAAGATTTGGGCTTGGCTGCAGAACTGGTAGAAAGCACTGGCTTAGATTTAGCTATGTCTCAGCAAGTATTGGGTACCTGGCAAGCTAGTAGTGACACGCAGGCTGATGACGAAGACTTTAATCGCATTATTCATACGGTACCGGGTCTCTAATTAAGCTTGGACGTAACCGATAGAGAAACATAGGAATAAACATGATGGATTCCACGCAAGCGCATATGCAAGACCATGGCGCTAATCAAGTTAGTCAATTATTAGGCAAATTATTGCCTTCCATGGTAACTGCCGGCACCACTGACACTAGTCTGTTTGGTAGCTTTGTTGGCGGAGAGTTGATTGCTGGTACAGGTGAGCAGATCGACTTGGTCAACCCTGCCACGGGTGGCGTATTTATGTCTTATCTTGATGCTGGTGAAGTTGTGGTGAAACAAGCTGCAGAAGCTGCAGAAGCAGGCCAAAAACAATGGTGGGCTAAGTCGGCGGCCGAACGTGGACGTTTGATGTACGCCTGTGGCCAAGGTGTACGCGCCGTCGCTGAAGATCTAGCTTGGTTAGAATCCCTTAGTGCTGGCAAGCCTATACGTGATTGTCGTGTAGAGGTGGCCAAGGTTGCCGAAATGTTTGAATACTACGCTGGCTGGTGTGACAAGCTGACAGGACAGGTGCTGCCTGTACCGACTAGTCACTTAACTTATACCCGTCACGAACCGATTGGCGTGGTCACCCAGATTACCCCTTGGAATGCACCGGTGTTTACCTGCGGTTGGCAGGTTGCGCCAGCTATTTGTGCCGGTAACGGTGTGATGCTTAAACCATCGGAATTGACCCCTTTGAGTTCCACGGTAATTGGTTATTTGGTGCAGCAAGCAGGCTTGCCTAGTGGTCTAGTAAATATCATCAATGGTTATGGCCACACCACGGCTAGCCAAGCTATCGCCCAACCTCAAACTGGCAAGGTGATCTTTGTTGGTTCGCCTGCAACTGGCAGTAAGATCGCTCAGGCCGCTGCTGTACGTACCATTCCGAGTGTTTTAGAGCTAGGAGGCAAATCGGCTAATATTATCTTTGCTGACGCCGATCTAGATCGCGCTGTCATTGGTGCTCAAGCGGCTATCTTCTCAGCTGCTGGGCAAAGCTGTGTCAGTGGCTCACGCTTGCTAGTGCAAGAGTCAATTTATGATGAGGTTGTGGAGCGCGTGGCTTCTGCAGCTAGCAAGTTACAGTTAGGTTTGCCTTGGTCAGAAGATACCATGGTCGGACCAATTCAAAACTCGCGCCAGTTTGACCATGTTCAAAGCTTGGTGCAAAGTGGTATTGATGCCGGTGCGCGTATGGTTACCGGTGGTGCTGGTGAGATTGCTGGTGGCGAGCACGGTTATTTCCAAGCGCCTACCGTATTAGCTGGGGTGAACAATACTATGGCTGTGGCGCAAGAAGAGATTTTTGGCCCAGTGTTATCGGTTATCCCATTTACTGATGAAGCTGAAGCTGTAGCCATCGCCAACGATACCCG
>CALKFY010000086.1 GCA_938084925.1 uncultured Pseudomonadales bacterium | reverse complement strand
ACTACCAATGCGCTTGTAGCCTGTAGCCTGACCGGTTTCTGCTTCTAGACTGGCATACAGGTCGTGACTGTATTCGGCTAGCTTAGTTAGGGTAGGAGTGGGCCACAACATGCTTACTAGGCCAGCTGCGTGCCAGGTGGTACCGCAGGTAAGCTGCTTGCGTTCTAGTACTACTACGTCTTTCACACCACGCTTGGTAAGGTGATAGGCGATGGATGCGCCGGCAATACCGCCGCCAATGATGACCACTTGGGCTTTGTTAGGCAAAGAGTCAGTCATGAAATGTTCCTTAAATTATCGTCTTTGCGTACCCAAAGCACTCGCTTCGCTCATGGGGTAGGCCCAGCGAAGCGCGGTAATCTCCTGCAGGATGGCACTTTGGCCGAGGAGATTGCTTCGCTGCGCTGGCAATGACGGTTTGTAATGTTGCTGGCAATGTAGGTTGGTAACATTGCTGGCAGTGTAGGTCGGGTTTTAACCCGACAAGTCAGACGTCAGTTCGACCTACAATTAACTAGGACCGAAGTAGCGAACTGCTTGGGTCATAAGCTGGGTCAATCTCTACGTGACACTGGCGTGTGCCAATTGAGGTTTCCACCGTCATGGCTTGGCCTGCTACAGCGTGCTCTGGCTTCACATAGGCAAAACCTAGGCTCTTGCCAACGCGGTAGCCGTAAGCACCACCAGTGATAATGCCCGTGTGTCCGCCATCGACATAAACAGCTTCATTGCCAAATACTTCAGCCGGTACCTGGTCATCAAATACTAGGTAGGCGAGAGCCATTGCCACGCCGTCTGCTTGACGCTGACGCATATTTTCTGCGCCAATGAAGTCACGGCTTAGGTCGATAAAGCGATCCATGCCGGCTTCGATGCCGGAGATCTCTTCGGTAAATTCGTGGCCATAGGCGCGGTAGCCTTTTTCCATGCGTAAGGAGTTGAAGGCACGGGTACCAAAGTTACGTAGGCCTAGAGGCTCACCGAATTCCATCAAGGATTCGTAGATGGAGATCACCTGGTAGCTTGGCATGTGCAATTCCCAGCCTAGTTCACCCGCGTAGGATACGCGCATGGCAAAGATAGGCGCGGAATCGATTTGAATATTCTTGCAAGACAACCATGGGAAGCCCGAATTGGACAAATCATCCAAGCAAACCTGTTCCAGAATGTCACGAGCCTTAGGACCGGTTAGCAGTAAGCCACCCCAGCTATCGGTGATGTTGTCGATGCTGACATCAAAATCACCCTTGTGCCATTGCATCCAGTTTAGGTCTTTTAATTCAGAACCCAGGGCACCCATAAGCAAGAATTCGTTTTCGCTGATACGGCTGATAGATTGCTCGGCCATGATGCCACCATTGGGTGCATGGAATAGGGTCAAACCAATGCGACCGTCTTTTTGTGGTAGCTTGTTGCAAGATAGCTTATCCAAGAAGGCATAGGCATCAGGGCCAGTAATACGGTACTTGGCCGTGCCACTGAGGTCCGTAATACCGCAGGCGTTCTGCACGGCGGCACATTCTTCGGCAACCACAGCGTGGGTTTCGTTGTGCGCCCAGCTTTCGGTTTCTTTTTGTACTTCAGGGGTACGGAACCAAGCTGGTTTTTCGTAACCGGCGCTTACAAAGTGCTCAGCACCGGCTTGGTTCATCACCATGTTGAGTGGGCTGGTGCGAATAGGGCGGCCGTGAGGGCGGTTTTCTGTTGGGCAGCCACTGGCGTACATACGCTCGTAGGATTCAATGGCGCGGGTGGTGCAGTAGTGCTTGTCGGCCCAGGTGCCAAAGCGGCGGCTATCCAAGGAGGCCATGTTTAGTTCAGTTTGGCCATGCACCATCCATTGAGCCATATACTTACCGATACCGCCTTGGGCGATACCGATAGAAGCACCGGACAGCATCCAGAAGTTGCGCACTTCGGCAGAAGGGCCACACAGGAAGTTATCGTCTGGTGTGTGGGTAATGGCACCGTTAATAACGGTACGCACGCCCACTTCGGCAAAGTCAGGCGCTAGGTCCATGCAGCGCTCTAGCCACGGCATAATACGCTCTAGGTCACCTTCAAATAGGCCGCGGTCAAAGGACCAATCCATACCATTAAGAGCCCAAGGCTTGGCGCCACGGGTTTCGTATGGGCCGACCAAGAAACCATTGCCTTCTTGGCGAATATAAGAGGCTGCCCAAGAATCACGTACTACCGGTAGTTCGCGAGTTAGCTTGGCAAGGGCTGGATGGTCGTCCGTTACCAAGTATTGGTGTTCTAGGTTGACTAGTGGCACGTGTACACCAACCATGCGGCCAACTTCTGGGGCAAAACAGCCGCCACAGTTAACCACGTGCTCGGCAATGATGGTGCCTTTTTCGGTGATCACTTCAAACTCACCAGATTCCATGACGTTGATGTCGATAACGCGGTTAAAACGACTCATGGTGGCACCGTTTTCACGGGCCAATTGGCCTAGAGGCATAACCACAGACGTAGGATCAACGTGACCATCGTTAGGCGTGTGCAAGATGGCGCGGGCATTGGGGAAGGTCATTACCTGGGCAATTTCAGCGGCTTCTTCCTTGGATACGAAGTTCATTTCGCAGCCTACGTTTGCGGCGCGGCTTTGCACGTTACGGAACCATTGCTCTTCCACTTCTGAGTAAGCCACGCGTAGGGAGCCTGTCTTGTGGAAGCTGCTTGGCAAACCGGTTTTCTCAGGCAAGATTTCATTGTACAACTTCATGGTGTATTCATGAATCTTGGATAGCGTGTGGTTGCCATTAAAGTTAGGGCATAGGCCGGCTGCGTGCCAGGTGGAGCCACTGGTGAGTTCGCCTTTTTCGACTAGGACGATATCGGTCCAGCCTTCTTCCGTTAGGTGATAAGCAAGGTTAACACCTAAGGAACCGCCACCAACGATGACGACACGAGCCTGAGTAGGTAGTGACATTTTTTTCTCCTAGTTGAACTATGCGCGGCCAATTTGGGCGCGGCTAATACTGATATCAAAGGCTTCACGGATGGCCATGTCTGTGGCATCGTCTACATGACTGGGGAAGTACTCTGACAAAATCTTGTCTTTACGGGCAATGGCTTTATCCAATAATACGGGTGTATTGGCTTCTTTCCATTGATTAGGGCTAAGGCGGTCACCAATTTCTGGATAGATGTATTCGCTTTGCATCACCTGCAAAGTTTGCCCAGAACCCAGGTAGTGGCCCTTATTGTTAAGGCAAACATCTTTGATAACATCAAAGCTCAAGGAGTCTTCGTCTACCTTTAAACCTTTGGTGATACGCATGCAAGCACCTAGGACATCGTTGTCCATAATGAGGCTTTCTGGGCACACACCCATTAAGCTAGCGTACATGCCAGCTGATTCATAGACTATGTTGGCTCCGGCCATAGCGGCTGCTGCTGCAGTGTAAGCACGTTCGGCACCGGCTTGGAAGTCAGGAAGTTTGGCGTCAGTCATGCCACAAGCTGTGCCTGTGGGTAGGTCAAAGTAGTTACCCATTTGTACACAAGCTGCCGATAGCACGCCTTGTTCAGGAGAACCGCCACTCATGGCACCGGTACGTAAGTCAGAAACAAAAGGCCAGGTACCAATAATGGCTGGTGCGCCCGGCTTGATGGCGTTGACATAGATCAAACCACCTAGGCATTCGGCCCAAGCTTGGGAAACCGCACCGGCTAATAGGGCAGGTGAGGTGGCGCCCGCCTGGCTAGCAGATAGCAGCAAGATTGGCATACCACCTTCAACACCCACACGTAGGCATTCTAGAGACTCTTCGGCAAAGGTCATTGGCGGTACAACAAAGCAGTTGGACATGGAAACAAACGGACGCTCGCGCCACTTGTCTTCGCCTCCAGCGAACATGTGCAGCATCTTTAAGCCTTCAGTAACATGGTCAGCTTCGGTGAAGGCGGTACCAACATGCTTGGTCGTACCCATGATGGATTCATAAAGCGTGTTCATGTCCAGCTTCATCGGATCTGTTAGGTCTCGCAGTACGCAAGTACGCTGGAACATATGGATATGTTCACAAGTATCGGCAATACGCGACATATTGTACAAGTCAGAGGTGACCGGATCACGGTAAGTGTTAGTGGTTGGGTCGGCAATATGCACGGCGGCACCAGCCGTAGAAAAATGCACACGTTGGCCACTTAGTTCAAGGTCGTGCTTTGGATCGATACCGTGTAAGGTCAAGTTACGCTGTGCCATTTGCATGGTGCGGTCAACAAGGTCTCTTGGCATACGCAAGCGGCCATCGTCACCCAGTTCGGCACCCGCGGTAACACACACGTCAATACAATGAGGGGTGGCACGTGAAAAGCCAATTTCAGCTAAGATCCGGTAAGCATTTTCGGCAATAGCATCCATATCAACCGGTTTTAAAGGGGTGTAATCGCCACCTAATTCGCCTGGGCGAACAGGTTTTACATCTTCAGCAAGGGGTGCTTGGCGTACGGCTACTCGGGCCGAACGGCCTCCAGATCTACGGGCCATATGGTGATCCTATTGTTAAAATTATTTATGCAGGTTTAAATTTTCATAAGCAGAGCAAAGCTTAGCAGAGCAATATTCGACATTTTTTGGCGTTTACGCAATTGATAATTTTTTCGCACAGGATTAGAATTTCTAATTCATAAATATTATGAATAGTTAATATATGGGCAGAAAACTACCACCACTAAACAGCTTGCGGGCCTTTGAAGCCGCCGCACGTCATTTGAGCTTTACCAAAGCCGCCGATGAACTCTGCGTGACACAAGCAGCGGTGAGCCATCAAGTGAAGTCTTTGGAAGACTATTTGGACAAGGCTTTGTTCGTGAGATCCCCGCGTAACCTACAACTCACGGAATATGGCTTGCGGCTGTTGCCGGTGCTGGTAGAGAGCTTTGATAATGTGGCAGATGTTATTAAAGACCTACGCTTGGAAGAATCTAGAGGTATGGTGAAAGTGCGTCTAGCGCCTTCTTTTTCTGCCAAATGGTTGTCGCCAAAGTTGATGAATTTCTGGCAACAGTACCCTGAGGTCAGCTTATCCATGTACCATGGTAACAATGCCGTGGACTTTGCTCGTGAAGACATTGATATTGCCATAACCTATGGCCGTGGATATTGGCCGGGAGTGGATGCTTACCCTATAATGACGTTGGATTATTTTCCGGTAGCCAGCCCAGAGTTTCTAGCCAAGCAACCGCCTATCGCTAGCTATGAGGAAATGGCGCAGTATTACTTATTGCATGATGTTGATCACGATACCTGGTTGGCTTGGTACAATCATGTGGGTTTTCCCAATATACCCTTAAAAAGTGGCTACATATTTGATGATACCAACGTGGTCATTCAGGCGGCGATAGATGGCCAAGGTTTTGCTTTATGTTCTAGCCAATTTGTGGCCGATCATTTGGAAAGCGGGCGCTTGGTGAAGGTGTTTGAAGAATCTCTCGAAACCGATTACGCCTATTATGTTTGCTGCCCCCAGAGTCATTTAAAGCGCCCTGGTGTGCGTGAATTTAGGGATTGGATGATTGCCCAGTCGGAGATTCCTAGCCAGACGGAATAGTCATGGCTATGCATGCTTATTGTTCGCTGTAGTTGCTGCCAATCGAACAAGCGCAAATACGGCTCAACCGGGTAAAAGCATACCCTGTGCTTTGATGCCATTCGTTAAACAGTGCCTGCACCTTTTTCTGGTCCCGTAAGCTAGTAGGGTTTTCAGCAATATCTAGGCCTGCGTCACGTAGGCACATTACCACGTCACCAGTTAGCATGTAGGCATCTACGCCCATTTCGCGAAGCATGCGGGGGCCGCTCATGCCACCCAAACGAGAACCGTGTTTCTTAAGGTGTTGGCATAAACCTAAAAAATCTTCATGTGGCCAATTAGCCACCATGTTGGCAAAGCTGCCGTGCTCTTGCTGCTGGTCGTAAATATACAGAGCGTTGGCAAGCACGCTGTTGATCTTTTGATGATTACGAACGATACGTTGGTCTTTGCCCATAGCCTCTATTTGTTCAGGACTTAGTAATAGTAGTTTTTCTGGGTCAAAGCCCATGAATACGGTTTCAAAGTCAGGCCATTTGCTTTCTATCACGCGCCATACAAAACCAGCTTGAAACACCACCTTGGCCATCATAGACAAAAAACGGTCATCGCCTATACCGGCTATATCTATTTTGGGTTGGGGGTCGGCGAGACGTTGTTCCAAGGATTCCATGCTGCCATTGCGGCGCAGAGCGCGCTCGAGAATAGGATTAAATTGAATAGTCATACTGGTTCCAAGTAGGTTTGCCATGCTTTGCATAAAAGTATAGCAAAACCTGCTCGCAACCGTGATCTTATGAATTAACTGTCAATATCTTTGCTGCGCATGGCATCGCGAATAACCGCCTTGGTCATGGCAATCATCATAAGTACCATCACTATGGTAAAGGGAAGAGCACCGATGATCATGGCATTTTGTAAGGCACCAAATGGGTTGGCCTCGGCACCTGAGTTACCTGCAATAATTAATGCGCCAATAACGGCAGTGAGGATAACACCCCAAATAATGCGGTGCTTTATACCTGTGTCCTGTTGGCCGCCAGACATGATGGTGTTGATTACCAAGATGCCTGAGTCGGCGGAGGTGACCAAAAAGGTCATGATAAGAACCACGCTCATGATGGTTAGGCCGGCTAAGAAGCCGCCATCAATCATATAGCTAAGGGTCACAAACAGTTTATTGGTGTTAGTGGCGCCTATAATGGCACCTTCGGCGATACCCGATAACTCTAGGTCTATGGCTGTACCACCTAAGATAGTCATCCACAAGAAGCAGACAATTGCTGGTGCAATTACACAGCCTAAAATGAACTCGCGAATGCTACGGCCTTTGGAAATACGTGCCAAGAACAGCCCCACAAATGGCGAGAAGGCTATCCACCAAGCCCAATAAAAAGTTGTCCAGCCAGACTGCCAGCCAAATAATCGACCAGGCTCACCGGCCGCATAGATGCTGCTCGCTAAGGCATCAAAATTGGCCATGCCAGTGACAGCAGCAGGTGCGGTTGCTTTAAATCCCTCTAGGTTGCCCCAAGGGTTGGTGGCTGCGGTGTACAAGGCTTGGCCTTGTTCTGGGCTTACGCTGCTAGTCACACTTGGAATAGAACTAAGATAAGCCTCCATGGAAAGAGGCTGAAAAGCAGTAAAAGACAGCGCTATAAGGTGCCACAGATAATCTAATATACCTTGGCCAAATTGCGACATAGCAAAAGCAAATGAACCAAATAGTACGAACGTTGTAAGTAGGATCACCGACAGTACCAGGTTTAAGTTGGACAGGTACTTAATACCTCGGCCTACACCGGACACGGCTGACAATATAGACAGGCTCATGATAACAATAAGCCCAGCAATCAAGCCTACGGTACTAGGCTTAGGTGCCGTATTGTCGCCATTCATTAGCCAGGACATATCTGTTACCGCGTAAACGCCATCGATAAATTGACTCACACCAAAGCCGATGGTAACCGAGACACCCAAGATGGTAGCGACTACGCCCAAAATATCCACTACATGGCCAAGTGGGCCGTTAATATAGCGACCAAATAGTGGCGTAAGGGCTGAGCGGATGGTCAGGGGCATGTGGCGAGTATAGGCGTAATAGGCCAATGATAAACCCGTTACAACATAAATAGCCCAAGCATGAAAACCATAATGCAAGAAGGTGTAGCGGTAGGCAGATTGCACCGCTTCAGGGCTATTAGCTGTGGCTTCACCTTGTAATACAGCTGGGTTGGAACCCCACAAGCCCAAAGGCTCTGCTGTGGCAAAAACCATAAGGCCCACACCCAAACCAGCACCAAACATCATGGAAAACCAAGAAAAGTTAGAAAACTCCGGTTTTGTATCTGGGTCACCTAGTTTACGAGAGCCTGTAGCCGGATAAATGGCTAAAGCCAATAGGAAAAACAGGAATATACCTACGGCCCAAACATAAAAACTGTTAAATACGTTGAGCAAGGTGCCATTAACGACAGACAAGATACTGTTAGCGTTACCGGGCCACACTAGGGCCCAAATAACCAACAAGGACATGATTAGTTTACTCGATAACGCAATGGGAAGGCTGTAGCCCTCATAAAAGCCATGGGCGGCTTTGGGAATTTCAATTTCGGTAAAAGGGGGTTTGATAGCCATGTATCACCTCAGTCAGTTTTTATAGTTGATGTGCTTACTCGAGGTGGAATACTAAGCACACAATAAGACTAGACTAAGTTATGTATTTGGCTTTAAACGTGTCGCTTGTGCGTAATAAACTGGCAGATGCGGGCAAAGACTAAGGAGTAGAGAGGGCTATTTAATATAAGTTAGGGCAACTTTGGTGTTGTCGATAACTTTGCGCATCACAAAGGCCGATTTTACGCCGCTGACCCCTTCAATACGGGTGATTTTGCCTAATAACAGCTCATGGTAACTGTCCATGTCTGGCACGGATATTTTTAACTGATAATCGGCTTCGTGACCGGTGATGATATAGCACTCGGTGACCTCAGGATATTGGCTAACGGTATCCTCAAAACGTTGGAAACGTTCGGGGATATGTTTGTCCATAATGATATGCAGTATGGCTGTAAGGTTGAGATTGACCGCGCGTTCGTTGATGCGCACGACCTTGTCACGTATGACCCCTTCTTCTTCTAATTGTTTTACTCGGCGTGAGCAGGGTGCTGGGGTTAGGCCGACACGTTCGGCCAATTCCTGATTGGACAGGCTACCGTCGTTTTGTAGCTCATGCAGAATCTGAATATCAAATTTATCAAGTTGCATATAATGCTCAATCTTTGGAGGATTTTAGAAGTCGAGTTTAAAGTTTATATAAATTGCTTAAATATATCAATTTTGACAAAAATATTGCTGTAATTTTTGTAAACAAGCCTAATTAGATAAGAAATTGCGTGGCTGGCTTGTTATACTATGTTCATAGTTTAAAACACCCATGCCTTAACAGGATTTAATCATGTTTGATTACCGTAAATACAGCGCCTTTCAACCCGTTTCTTTGCCTGACCGTACTTGGCCAGACAACACCATCACTAAAGCACCGGATTGGTGTAGTGTTGACCTGCGTGATGGTAACCAAGCGTTAGTTAATCCGATGAACGTTGAGCAAAAAACCCGTTTGTTTAATTTGCTTGTTAAGCTAGGTTTTAAAGAAATTGAAGTGGGTTTTCCATCGGCTTCTAAGCCTGATTTTGATTTTGTCCGCAAGATCATTGACGAAGGCTTGGTGCCAGATGGTGTGACTCTACAGGTATTAACTCAAGCTCGTGAAGCTTTGATTAAGCGTACTTACGAAGCTTTGGCTGGTTGTAAGAAAGCGGTTATTCACGTTTACAACTCCACCTCTACGGTGCAGCGTGAACAGGTGTTTGGTCAGGATATGGACGGTATCAAGTCGATTGCCGTACAAGGTGCCAAGTGGGTACAAGAGTATGCAGGTAAGCATCCAGACACCCAGTGGGCTTTCCAATACTCACCAGAAAGCTTTACCGGTACCGAATTGGATTACGCTGTGGACGTTTGTGATGCCGTGATTGATGTATGGCAACCTGAAAATGGCCGTGAGGTCATTATCAACTTGCCATCCACCGTAGAGATGTCCACACCTAACGTGTTTGCTGACCAGATCGAATACTTCTGTCGCAAACTAGCTAAGCGTGAGCATGTACGTATTTGTTTGCATACTCATAACGACCGTGGCTGCGCTGTAGCCGCTGGCGAACTAGGTGTAATGGCTGGCGCAGACCGTGTCGAAGGCACCTTGATGGGTAACGGTGAGCGTACTGGCAACATGGATATTATTACCATGGCCATGAACTTGTATTCACAAGGTGTGGACCCTAAGTTGGACTTCAGTGATATTGTAGAAATTAACGAAACCGTTGAAGCTTGCACCGAAATCCCAGTTGGTGTACGTCACCCTTGGGCTGGCGAGCTAGTTTATACGGCTTTTTCTGGCAGTCATCAGGATGCGATTCGTAAGTCGGTGAAGTACCATGAAGATCATCAAAAGCCCCATTGGGATGTGGCTTATTTGCCAATAGATCCTCGTGATATTGGCCGCGAATACGAAGCCGTAGTGCGGATTAATAGCCAAAGTGGTAAAGGTGGCGTGGCGTTGGTGTTGGAGCGTGATTATGGCATCGAACTACCTAAATGGATGCATATGCCACTAAGTCGTGTGGTGCAAGGTGCCACGGAAGCCACTGGTTTGGAAATTTCCCCAGTGAATATTCACAGCCTTTATCAAAAGAATTTTGTTGAAGTGGCAGATGCTTGGTCTTTGAAGGACTACGGCATGCAAAAGCATGACGGCAAGGTGAAGGCCAACTTTACCTTTGGTGAATATCAGCTAGAAGGCCAAGGGCACGGTGCGCTAGAAGCCTTGAGCGCCGCTTTACAAGAGCAGTTTGCTTGCAAGCTAGAGGTAAGTCAGTATGACCAGCATGCCTTGATGAATGCCGGTACTGAGTCCATGGCGCAAGCGTGTATAGAAGTGGAAGTGAATGGTGATTACTTTGCTGCAGCAGCGATCGCTGAAGATACGACGGAAGCGACCTTACAGGCGATGTTAACGGCCTTTAGCCGTAGTGCGGTGGCCTAACTAACCCAGGTGTCTGGCACTTCCCTAAGGGAAAAGCCAGACACCTATTTGTTTATTTACGCTTCACCTTCTTCTTGCCGCTAGTAGCGGTCTTATCTTTTTTCTTGGCTTTCTTCTTCGCCTTGGCTTTTTGGGTCATGGCCTTTTCAGATGGTTCTGGCTTTTTCGCACCTAAGCCTGGGAATACAATACGCGGAATTGGGCTAGCCATATAGCGCTCGATACGCGCTAAGTTAGGCCAGTCCATAGCGTCAGCAATAGTCCAAACCGTTCCCTCGCTACCATCACGACCACCACGGCCAGCACGGTGTATATAGCTGTCTGCTTTGGCTGGTAGGTAAAGGTTGATTACATGGCTAACGCTAGGAATATCCAAGCCACGACAGGCTACGTCTGTAGCAATCAATACCTTAGTACGGCCACGACGTAAGTCTTTGATTTGTTGGTTGCGTTCACTCTGGCGCAATTCTCCGTGCAAACCTGTGCAGCGCAAACCATAGGTACGCACGATAGCCAGCCATTTATCCAATTGATGGCGGCTGTTAACAAAGACAATGGCTTGTTTGATATCGCGGCTGCGAATCAGGGCGCGAGCTAACAATTCTTTGTGTTCATCGTTGTCGGCTTGGTACACACCTTGAGTGATGTTTGCGGCCAGTTGGCGTGGGCCGCCAATGCTGATTTGCGTGGCTTGGCTATTGAGTAGCTGGCTTGCAAAGTGCTGCATCTTGTCACCTTCCAGAGTAGCCGAAAACATCAAGGTTTGGCGGTCTTTGGGTAACAAGGAAGTGATCTTATTGATAGTGTCAATAAAGCCTAAGTCCAGCATGCGGTCGGCTTCATCAATGATCAACATATCTACCTGCGTGATATCCAACCAACCTTTTTCCAGCAGCTCCAATAAGCGACCAGGGGTTGCTACTAGGCAGTTGCGTTGCTTAGCTTCCATCAAGGTGGCGTGTTGTTGACCAATATTGACGCCACCGACGATTAAGTTGGTGGTTAGTTTGGAGCCACGCATGAGGTTTTCAAACACCAGCTGGGTTTGCTTGGCTAGTTCACGTGTGGGGCTCAATACTAGTATTTGTGGGCTATCCGTGAGGTGGTGCTGTTCTTCTGTATCTAGTAGGTGCTGTACTGCAGGTAAGGCAAAGGCCAAGGTCTTGCCGGTGCCAGTTGGTGCCGAGGCTAAAAGGTCTTGTCCATCCATGGCGACAGGAATCGCTTGGGCCTGAATAGGAGTCGGCGTTTCCAGCTCAATGGCGGCGAGGTTGTCGATTAGTTCTAGGTCGAGAGAAAGATCAATAAAGGACATAGTTTTGGGTCTTAAAATGTGGATTGCTAGCGTCAATGCGGACGCAATTGCAGTAATGGGCCGCATCATACAGCAAAATGAAAATTAATTATTGATCATGTGGTCAGATTTTTATTTAAAACTGATTTTGAATCTGGTAGCCTCGGTCCTTGGGCGCGTAAAAAATGTCCGGCACGCTGACGCCCAGTGGCCATCATTCGTATTATTTGGAATAGTGATGAGAATCGATAGCGATAGTAAACTAGACTACAAAGACGTATTAATTCGCCCTAAGCGCAGTACCTTGGCTTCCCGTAAAGAAGTGGATCTGCATCGCGAATTTGTTTTTCGAAATTATGTGCCGGCAGAAGGCGTGGATAAAGAGTATACGGGTGTCCCCGTAATGGCAGCTAACATGGATGGTGTAGGTACCTTTGTCATGGCTGATCAGCTGGCAGAGCAAGGCTTGTTTACTTGTTTGGTTAAGCATTATGACGAAGCTGAGCTGGTGGCCTATTTTGGTGCCGCCGGTGATCAGGGTATTAAGCGCAGGGAACATGTAGCTTATTCTATGGGGATTACCGAGCGAGATTATGCCAAGTTTGGGGCGGTGTACTCCAAACTCGGTAGCCAGTTGAAATACGTTTGTGTGGATGTGGCTAACGGTTATTCAGAGCGTTTTTCGGCTTACATTAAGCAATTGCGTGATGCCTTTCCTCATATTGTTATTATTGCTGGCAACGTTGTCACCGGCGAGATGACGGAAGAATTATTGTTGTCTGGTGCTGATATTATTAAGGTGGGTATTGGGCCAGGTAGCGTTTGTACAACACGTATTCAAACCGGTGTTGGCTACCCTCAGTTGTCAGCCTTAATAGAGTGTGCAGACGCAGCCCATGGTTTGGGTGGTCACATTATTGCTGATGGCGGTTGTACTTGTCCTGGTGACGTCGCTAAGGCTTTTGCTGGTGGTGCTGACTTTGTCATGTTAGGTGGCATGTTGGCCGGTCACAATGAGGGCGGAGGTGAGGTGATCTCGCGCTATTATCAAGCTGATGAAGTTATTCAGGTAGAAGGCCGGTGGCAGCCTGTTGTGGAAGAGAAAAAATTTGTGCAGTTCTATGGCATGAGCTCTGAAGCAGCCAATACCAAGCATTTTGGTGGCTTAAAAGAATACCGTTCCTCAGAAGGTCGCGAAGTATTAGTGCCTTACCGTGGAGCCGTAATAAATACCGTACAAGACCTGCTTGGTGGCGTACGTAGCACCTGTACCTATGCTGGTGCTAATAGCCTTAAGCAGCTATCCAAATGCACAACCTTTGTGCGCGTAGGTATGCAGTTTAATGGCGTTTTTGCTTAGCGTGCTTTAAATCATCTAGCCAAGGGAGGCGGTGATTAATTTACCTTCCGTTAAGCTGATTAATGCCGCCAGTTGGTGCCGATAGGTTTCCAAATGGCGGTTTAAAGGCTCTCCTGCAGGCATGTGTTGATAAATTTGGTAGCGTGCCATCAAAAGCTTATTCAAGCGTTCTAATTCGACTTCTATATGGGCATCGATCAAGCTTAGGTCTGTCTGGTTCATGATACTATTCCTCTGATGAGTTTGTAGTCTGTTTTAGCCATTTATGCCGTTTTTCATAGCGTGACTTAAATGATCTAGTGCAATAATTGTTCCGGCAGGTTTTTGCCGTCGCAACCCAATATGTTGTTTGGCGTGTTAGATGGACTTTTGTCGCATACAGATATGCGAGTATTTTTGCATGCAGCATACTAGCCGCTTGAGAAAAGTGGTTAGCTACGTCTGCACAAAAACCTGGCTTAGATAACTAAAAGACTTCGTTGTAATTAGAGAGAACTATGTCTACTGATAACCAGCAATCACAAGCCGTACGCCAACATCCTGGCCGCGGCGTAAACAAGTCGCGCACCCACCTTCGAGGCCGTCAAGTTGATGGTAAAGCTTTGGATGAAGTACGGGCCCTATTGGGCGAGCGTCCACGTCAACGCGACCTGCTTATTGAGTTCTTGCATTTAATTCAGGACAAGTTTGGTTACTTGTCTGCAGCTCACTTGGCTGCCTTAGCGCAAGAAATGAGCCTGCCAATGGCAGAGGTGTACGAGTGCGCTACCTTCTACGCCCATTTTGACGTCGTGAAAGAAGGCGAGTTGCCACCACCAGCGGTAACCGTACGTGTATGTGATAGCTTGAGCTGTCAGCTTGCCGGTGCCGAACAGGTTAAGGCAGCGGTACAGGCTGGTACTAATCCTGCTCAGGTACGGGTATTAAACGCTCCGTGTATGGGCCGTTGTGACACGGCACCGGTGGCAGAAGTTGGGCATTATCATGTTGACAATGCCGATGCGGTAAAGATTATTGAAGCCATCGATGCTAAGCACTTTCACCCACAAATCCCAGACTACTTGGGCTACGAAGAATACGTAGCAGACGGTGGTTATGCACTGCTGAATAAATGCTTGAGTGGCGCATACACATGGGAAGACATCCAAAGCGTATTGGGTGACTCTAACCTGAAAGGTTTGGGTGGTGCGGGTTTCCCAACGGCCATGAAGTGGAAATTTGTACGCCAGGAACCTAAGCCACGTTATGTTGCCATCAACGGTGACGAAGGCGAACCTGGTACCTTTAAGGATCGTTCTTACCTAGAATCAGATCCACACCGTTTTATGGAAGGTGTGTTGATTAGTGCTTGGGCCGTAGAAGCCGAAGCGGCTTATATCTATCTACGTGATGAGTATCCTGCGGTACGTCAGATCTTATTAAACGAAATTCAAAAGGTGGTGAGCGCTGGCTTGGCACCTGCAGGAGGCATTCATCTGCGCCGTGGTGCAGGGGCTTATATTTGTGGTGAAGAATCCGCCATGATTGAATCCTTGGAAGGCAAGCC
>CALKFY010000085.1 GCA_938084925.1 uncultured Pseudomonadales bacterium | reverse complement strand
TCACCCACGCCGGCAATCAGCTTAATGGTTTCCAAGGCCTGCATGCTACCTATGACACCCACTACCGGTGACACCACACCGTTAGCGGCGCAGGTAGCATCCATATTGCCCATGGTTGAGTAAAGACAGGCATAGCATGGCGAATTCACCTGGCGACTATCAAACACGCTTAACTGGCCTTCAAAGCGTATTGCTGCACCTGACACTAACGGTGTCTTGGATTTCCAGCACGCAACATTGAGACCAGCACGCGTACCTTGGTTATCTGTACAGTCCACCACTACCGTCGCGTTTTGCACCTGCTCCAGCATGGCATCACCAACCAGCCTCTGCTGCAAACAAGTGATTTTGATTTCACTATTTATAGCCGCAATGGTTGCCGCTGCCGAATCAACCTTAGGCTGATCGATAGCTGCTTCTGCATGGGCTATTTGACGCTGCAGATTACTAAAATCCACTACATCGTCATCCACCAATACAAGATGACCAACACCTGCTGCGGCCAAGTACATAGCTACAGGGCTGCCTAAACCACCCAAACCAACGACTAGGACTGTAGCATCAAGCAATGCTTGCTGACCGTCATAATCAAATTCTGGCAGCATTATTTGGCGACTGTAGCGCAATAGTTGATCGTCGTTCATCATAGCGGTTTCATACTATTCTTAAATGAGGGTATCAGGGCTTTTTACCCATAGTCACGCGTTCGCGCTGACCGTAGTCCAACTCAGTCTGCACTTGATCAAAGCCCGATGCAAGCAAGATATCTCGTACTGCCTGACCTTGATCATAGCCGTGTTCTAATAGCAGCCAACCGTCACTGTTAAGGCGCTGTATAGCTTGCTGAGCAATGATTTTAATATCGGCCAAGCCCGAGTCTTGAGCCACTAAAGCAGACAAAGGCTCAAAGCGCACATCACCTTGGCTAAGGTGTGGGTCTTGCGGGTCAATATAGGGCGGGTTGCTAACAATACAATGCCACCCCTCGCCGATATCTTGCGCCCAATCACCCTGCTGAAAGCGTGCATTAGTGATGTTATTTAGCTTGGCATTAGTATGCGCCAACTTCACCGCTTCACCATTAAACTCAACACCTAATACTTGCCAGCTTGGGTTTTCGCCAGCCAAGGCCAAAGCAATAGCCCCCGTACCGGTGCCCAGATCGAGCAACTGAGTATTGTCAGCAAAAGACTTAGCCAACACCAGCTCAACCAAGAGTTCGGTTTCTGGACGCGGTATCAAGGTAGAGGGGTGCGTTTGCAGGGTGAGATTCCAAAACCCCTGCTCACCAACAATATAAGCAACGGGTTCTCCTGTGTGACGACGCGCGATGACTGCTTGAAAACTTTGCCACTGATTATCTTCGAGGGGTTTCTCAGGCCACGCATAAAGGCTAGCAGAACTGCAACCAAGTATATGACCGAGGATAATATCGCTATCTAAGGCAGGGCTTTCACCTGCCTCTAGCTGTTGTCGCGCCCACATTAGCGCCTGCGCACGAGTGGGCATGAACTTAACCTTCGTTATCGCTCAAAGCAGCAAGCATATTGGCCTGATGTTCGTTAATCAGCGGCTCGATAACGCAGTTAACATCACCTTCCATGATTTCATTCAAACGGTATAGCGTAAGGTTGATACGGTGATCTGTAACACGACCTTGCGGATAGTTGTAAGTACGAATACGTTCCGAACGGTCACCACTACCTACCAAGCTCTTACGCTGGTCAGCCTGCTCTGCCGCTACCGCATCTTGGGCACTAGTCAACAATTTAGACGCTAGCAAAGACATAGCCTTGGCTTTATTCTTATGCTGCGAACGCTCGTCCTGACATTCTACGACTACGCCAGAAGGAATGTGCGTGATACGAATAGCAGAGTCAGTTTTGTTTACGTGCTGACCACCGGCACCGGAGGCACGGAAAGTATCAATACGTAAATCACCCTTGTTAATATCCACGTCGTCCACAGACTCGGCTTCAGGCATAACAGCCACAGTACAAGCGGAAGTATGGATACGGCCTTGAGATTCGGTCTCTGGCACACGCTGCACGCGGTGGGCACCAGACTCAAACTTCAAGCGTGAATAAACGTCGTTACCAACCATGCGGGTGATGACTTCACGGTAACCGCCATGCTCGCCTTCGTTGGCACTGATGATCTCTACGCGCCAGCCCATAGTTTCGGCATAGCGTGTATACATGCGGTATAAGTCACCAGCAAAGATAGCGGCTTCATCACCGCCGGTGCCGGCACGAATTTCCACGAAGGTGTTGTGACCATCGTTAGGATCTTTCGGCAACAATAGCTTTTGCAGGTCCAGCTCTAAGGCTTCCTGACGCGCCTTGCCTTCAAGAATTTCTTCTTGGGCCATGGCTTTCATTTCGGCGTCATCTTCTTCGAGCATCAAAGCGGCTTCGTCCATATCTTCCTGCAAGACGACATATTCAGAATACAGCTTAACCACGTCTTCTAGTTCGGCATATTCCTTGGAATAAGCACGAAACCTGTCTTGGTCCATGATCACTTCGGCTTCACCCAATAAGGCTTCAAGCTCTTCGTAGCGATCTTTTAGGTGATCCAGTTTTTGTAATATAGAAGCTTTCATAATTACTTATTTAACTCGTAGATGTCCTGCACTGCTTGCAGGCCATGTTCTTTGTCTTCAACACTGGCCTTCTTTAAATAGATGGTAGGGCCGTGCATCATTTTATTGCTTAGGTCGCGCGCTAAACGTTGCAATACCTGCTCCGCTGACTGACCTTTTTCTAGATTGGCTAGGGCTTTTTCTAACTCACCATCGCGAATGGTTTCCATCTTGTTACGGAATTCACGAATGGTACCCACGGCATCGAGGGCTTTTTCTTTCACTAAGAATTCTTCGATACCTTGGTCAATGATTTTTTCTGCCGCTTGCGCTGCCTCTTGGCGAGAACGCATACCTTCTTCAATAACATCTTTTAAGTCATCAACGGTATATAGATAAACATCATCCAGCTCATCTACTTCGGCTTCGATATCGCGCGGCACGGCAATATCTACCATAAACATCAAACGGTGCTTACGTTGTTTGAGCGCGCTCTCTACTACGCCTTTACCCAAAATAGGTAATTGGCTCGCCGTAGATGAAATAACAATATCGGCTTGCGCTAAGTGCTCTGGAATATCAGAAAGCAACATGGCCTTGGCATCAAACTCGGCTGCTAGCTTTTCTGCTCGCTCCAAAGTTCGGTTAGCTACCATTAACTGTTGAACGCCGGCTTCGCGTAAATGCCTTGCCACCAGCTCAATGGTTTCTCCAGCGCCAATCAACAAGGCCTTTTGCTGACTAAAATCAGCAAAGATCTGACGCGCCATCGCTACCGCTGCAAAAGCTACCGATACGGGGCTCTCACCAATGGCCGTTTGCGTACGTACTTGCTTGGCCGTGGTAAAAGACTGATGAAACAAACGATTTAGATGACTAGAGACTGTGGCATATTCCTGTGCCACAGAATAGCTGGACTTAAGCTGGCCAAGAATCTGAGGCTCACCCAACACCAAGGAATCCAAACCACTCGCTACGCGCATCATATGGCGCGCTGCCTCATCATGATTGCGGCAATAGCTATGCTGCTGAACATCCGCCACATCTATAGCATGAAAATCAGCCATCCAAGATGCAACTGCTAAGCCTGTTTCATGTTCGGCATTTTGCCCTACTGGCATATAACCGTATATCTCTGTACGGTTGCAGGTAGATAAAATAGCTGCTTCTTGCAGTGGTGTCTCTGCTACCAGACGCTGCAAAGCCTGCGGCGTAGACTCGGGGGCAAAAGCCACCTGTTCACGTACCCGCACCGGTGCAGTATTATGATTTATGCCAAAAACAAACAGCGTCATGATTAACCAGATCAGTCATCAGTAGCACACTAGATCCCAGCTTAATCCTGAGAAAGCGGCAAATACTGAGGTATCTTCCAAAAAAGGCGAGCATTATACCTGAAATTAAAGCCTGCCAATAGGTATTCACATAGGTACTTTATTAATATCATTGATTTGCTACACTTAAGCTTATTAAGGCTTCCACTGCGCCTTTTAGTATCCCGTTTAGACATCAGGAAACCTCTAGGATTACATTCAATGCCAGGGTCACTCACAGGCTTGTTACACAGGCCCATAAAAACACTGATTTTTCGCTGCAAGGCCGCTCGCCTAGGGCTGCTAATTGCTGGCTGTTCGTTTATATCAGCTTGCAGCATCAGTCCACCTGCACCACCACTAGACAGCCAAGACCTTACCCACCTATTAGCAGGGGAACTTGCCCTACACCGTGGCCAAAACCAACAGGCAAGCGAACATTTTTTAGCCAGTGCAGAAAACACACAAAGCCCTGAGCTAGCCAAACGTGCCACCTATGCAGGACAGCTTAGCAACCAACCCAAAACCTACCAAAAGGCCAGCCAAACTTGGGCACATCTGCAACCAGATGCCGTGCTAGCACAACAACACTTAGCCCAAAGTTTATTTCAAAACGGTGATAATGATACAGCCAAAGGTATACTACTTGACCTTATCAAAGCCCACCCCGATTACCTTCCGGCTGCCACCATGTATGCCGAAATTCTATTTTCCGAAGCCGCTTATAAGCAAACCGATGAGTTCCTAAAAAACTATACAGACAAATCACGCCCAGACAGGTTACTTACCTCTATTCACGTCCAAACTCTAAGCCAAATGGAGCAACTAGATCGCGCCATCGCTTTATTAACAAGATTGCTAAACCACTACCCAGATGACGCCAGCTTATTATTATCAGCTGGCGTGTTGTACATGGAAGTAGACTTAGCCAAGCAAGCTCAAACCTATTTATTATTAGCTATAAAACATCAGCCAGATAACTCTCAGGCCCATTTCTATCTGGCAAAAAACTACTTACAACTAAGCCAAACTAAGCAAGCCGCAGCGCATTTTGACCAAGTCCACAACGGCCCCAACCTAATGCTAAGCAAGGTCGAAAAGCTAGCCATAGATAAACCAACGACCACAGAATCTACGGCTTATTTTAGTCAATTAAGGCACAACTACCCGCTATTTAGTGCCCGTTTTTACCTATTGCAAGCAGACTACCTCAAAAGCCTTGATGAACTCGACGCAGCCCTTGCCATCTACGAAGAAGGGGTAACAGAGCACCCTAACAACACGGACCTGCGCTACGGCACTGCAATGCTAGCCTCCTACACAGTCAACTGGCCCCTAGCAGAAGAACACTTGCTAGAGGTAATTAGCCTCGACCCAAATCACGCCAACGCTCTCAATGCGCTGGGCTATACCTATGCGGACCACAACACCAATTTAAAGCAAGCGGATATTTACATAAAACGCGCCTTTGAGCTCAAACCCGATGACCCTGCTATTAAAGACAGCATGGGCTGGCTAGCATTTCGCCAAGGGCACTACCGCATAGCCAGAAATTACCTACAACAAGCCTTTGCCGAATTTCCCGATGCCGAGATAGCAGCGCATTTAGGTGTAGTAGAATGGGCCCTAGGCAATATCCAACAGGCACAAGAGATTTGGCAAAGCATATTGCAAGACGACCCAGACAATGCGTTAATTAAACAAGCGATATTGGATGCAAAGAAGGAATTCCCCAATGATGGTACCAACTAAAACTAAGCACTTAACCAAGGCTGCTCGACTACTTGCCGGTCTAATGCTTGGCGCAACATTGTCTGCTTGTACCTCTGTTGGCGATATCAGCTCCCATTCCAGCATCACCGAAACAAACAAGGCACCGAGTTACGGTCCGTATAGCTATCGCGCCATAGAGCTTAACAAGTTAGTTCAATGGGACGTTGAGGGCAAAATGGCCGTCTACACAGCCAGCAAAAACAACAGTGGCAACCTAACTTGGCGCCAAAGACGCGATTACTTCGACCTACTCATTACCGGGCCGCTAGGCCAAGGGCATCTACATATTGAAGGCAGCCCTGGCTTGGTCATTGCCACCACCCCCGAAGAACAAACCCAAGCCAGTAGTGTAGAACAATTATTTGCCGAGCACTTTGATTGGCAGTTCCCGATGCAAGAAATACGCTACTGGGTACGCGGCATTGCCAGCCCTGAGCATGAAGCCAAACTCACTTACACCGAAACCGGTGAACTAGCCAGCATTGAGCAAGCCGGATGGCAAGTAGCCTTCACCCGATACACACAAGTAAGCGGCTTGCCAATGCCAGACAAGATCACCATCACTGGGGATGACATTAAGCTGAAACTGGTATTAAAAAACTGGGCTAATCTATACCCTTTCCCACGCTTGAATATCAGCGCCAGCAATTAACGTTTTTTGGTTCTAACCAGACAGCCAAAAAGAACGAAAAAGCCTTAAGCAACGCGGCCATTGTGTTGACATTAGCACCCACCTCAGGGAAAATACGCGCCTCTATTTGAGGCAAGTAATTACTCGCCTCTCCAATAGAGACTGTAACAAAGATTACTGGGATATCGCCAAGCGGTAAGGCAACGGGTTTTGATCCCGTCATGCGCAGGTTCGAATCCTGCTATCCCAGCCATATTTATAGGTTATTGCTAGCATGGCTAAAGACAATCAAGATTGTAAAACACCAGCAGCAATAAAGAATTGGCCAAGCCAGCTTAACTCAACAGAATCAAAGGTGCCCAAGGTGTCAAAACTAAAAGTTTTTACCGGTAATGCTCACCCAGAATTAGCCCAGAAGGTTGTTGACCAGCTTTGTGTACCCCTTGGCCAAGCTAAGGTTTCCATGTTCAGCGACGGCGAATGCGCTGTAGAACTAATGGAAGACGTACGTGGCAAGGATGTTTTCATCATCCAACCAACATGCGCACCTACCAACGACAACCTAATGGAACTGATCTTTATGGCTGACGCTTTGCGTCGCGCATCAGCTTCCCGCGTAACTGCCGTGGTACCGTATTTTGGTTATGCCCGTCAGGATCGTCGCCCTCGCTCTGCACGCGTGCCAATTAGCGCCAAAGTAGTAGCAACCATGATGGCCAAAACCGGTATCGACCGTGTCTTGACCGTTGACCTACACGCCGAACAGATCCAGGGCTTCTTCGACATCCCTGTTGATAACGTATTTGGCTCACCAGTATTGCTTGACGAAATCGTCAACCAAAACTACGACAACCCACTTGTTGTATCTCCAGACGTGGGTGGTGTGGTACGTGCTCGCGCAGTAGCTAAGCAACTAGGCGTTGACCTAGCCATCATCGACAAGCGTCGTGAAAAAGCTAACGAATCTCAGGTTATGCACATTATTGGTGACGTAACCGACCGCACATGTATTCTTGTAGATGACATGTGTGACACAGCAGGTACCCTCTGCCAAGCTGCCGATGCACTTAAAGCCAATGGCGCCAAGAGTGTTGTAGCCTACGCTACTCACCCAGTACTATCTGGCCCAGCTATCGAACGCATCAGCAATTCAGCCCTAGACGAACTAGTTGTTACTGACACTATTCCGCTATCTGAAGCCGCGGCTGCCTGTAAGCATATCCGTCAATTGACCCTAGCCGATTTGCTAGCTGAGTCTGTACGCCGCGTATGCAATGAAGAATCTATCAGCGCCATGTTCCGTACTTAATACTAAGTACGCAAGTGGATCTGATTTTAACTCGCCCATACTAATTTGGGCTTATATAAACTGACTAGTGACACCGGTCGCAAGTGCCTAGTCATAATGAAAAGGAAAGACACAATGTCTATCACTCTAAAAGCTACTGTCCGTACTGACCTAGGGAAAGGTGCGAGCCGCCGCCTACGTCGCGAAGCGGGCATGATTCCAGCCATCATGTTTGGCGGTGCCAAGAACAAGAAGCCAGTTTCTCTGACTCTTGAACACAAAGCCGTATTCAAGGCTTCTGAAAGCACTGAATTCTACTCTTCCGTTGTAACTATCGACGTAGACGGCAAGGAAGAATCTGTAATCTTAAAGGACATGCAGCGCCACCCTGCTAAGCAAGAAATCATGCACGTTGATTTCCAGCGTGTGACCAAGTCCAACCCAATCAGCATCTTGGTACCTATCAAGTTCTTGAACGAAACAACTTGTCCTGCTGTGAAGATCGGCGGCGGTCGTATCTCTCACCAGCTAAAAGAAGTTGTTGTTACTTGTCTTGCAGCTGACATTCCTGAATTTGTTGCTATCGACATGGAAAATGTTGAAATTGGCCAAATCGTTCACCTATCTGACATCGACCTACCAAAGGGCGTACAGATCAAGTCTTTGACTACTGGTGCTAAGAACGATACACCTGTTGCCAGCATCGCTGCCAAGAAAGGCGCTAAGTAAGACCAAATAACCTTTGGTTTTATCAACAAGGCCTGCTTATGCAGGCCTTGTTTGGTTTAGCGAGAGCATATTGTTATGACCGATACACTACCTATACAACTCATTGTCGGCCTGGGTAACCCAGGCAACAAATACGACAACACCCGCCACAATGCGGGCCAAGACTGGGTATTAGAAGTAGCTAAAAGCTACGGTATCAGCATGGCTGCAGAAAAACGCTTTTTTGGCCTGTATGGCCAAGGCATGATAGAAGGCCAAAAGGTGCATCTATTGGTACCTACCACTTTTATGAATTTAAGTGGCCAAGCCCTACAAGCCGTTAGCGCTTTTTACAAAATTGATAACCCAAACATCTTGGTAGCCCACGATGAGTTGGATTTACCACCGGGCACAGCACGCTTCAAACAAGGCGGCGGGCACGGTGGGCATAATGGCTTGCGTGACATCATCACCAAGCGCGGCGGTGACAAAAGTTTTCATCGCCTACGCTTAGGTATTGGTCACCCTGGCAATGCCAAACAAGTAGCGGCCTACGTACTTAAAAAAGCCCCTACTGACGAATTTATTAGCACCCAACGCGCTATGGATAACGCTACCCGCTATCTTCCTGACGCACTCAAGGGACGCTGGCAGCAGGCCATGAACAGCCTGCATAGCCAATCCGAATAATTGTATATAACTAGCGAGGCATCCCATGGGATTCAATTGCGGTATTGTTGGTTTACCCAACGTAGGTAAATCCACCCTGTTTAACGCCCTAACCAAGGCCGGTATCGGCGCAGAAAACTTCCCTTTCTGTACCATCGAACCTAACGCCGGTGTCGTGGCCATGCCCGACCCTCGCTTAGATGCCTTGGCTGCCATTGTTAGCCCTGAGCGTGTACTACCTACTACCATGGAATTTGTAGACATTGCCGGCCTAGTAGAAGGTGCATCCAAAGGTGAAGGCCTAGGCAACAAGTTCCTAGCTAACATCCGCGAAACCGACGCTATCGCTCACGTGGTACGCTGCTTTGAAGATGAAAACGTGATTCACGTTGCTAACCGGATCGATCCTTTGGACGACGTTGGCATCATCAACATGGAACTAGCACTAGCTGACTACGAATCCATTGAAAAGCAAAAACAGCGCGTACAACGCGTAGCCCGTAGTGGTGACAAAGAAGCCCTTAAAACTTTAGCTTTGCTAGACAAGCTAGCTGAGCCATTGAGCGAAGGTATTGCCGTACGCTCCCTAGAGCTTAACGATGACGAGCTAGCCATGGTGAAGAGCTTCCACCTGCTTACTACCAAGCCCACCATGTACATTGCTAACGTCGCCGACGACGGCTTTGAAGACAACCCACACCTAGATGCGGTACGCGAGCTAGCAGCCCAAGAAGGCGCCCAAGTTGTTGCTATCTGTAACCAGATCGAAGCTGAAATCAGCGAACTAGAAGACGACGAAAAAGCCGAATTTCTAGCTGACATTGGCATGGAAGAACCTGGCCTAGACCGTGTTATTCGTGCTGGTTACGAGCTACTAGGTTTGCAAACCTACTTTACTGCTGGCGTAAAAGAAGTACGCGCTTGGACCGTTAAGCAAAACGCTACCGCCCCACAAGCTGCTGGTGTAATTCACACGGACTTTGAAAAAGGCTTTATTCGTGCCGAAGTTGTCGCCTATGATGATTTCATCGCTGGCAACGGCGAACAAGGCGCTAAAGAAGCGGGTAAATGGCGCTTAGAAGGCAAGGATTACATCGTTAAAGATGGCGATGTAGTGCACTTCCGTTTTAACGTTTAAAGGTGATTTGTGGGTCGGGTTTTAACCCGACTCGTCGGACTCAAGTCCGTCCTACATCAAGTAATAAAAAAACAGCGAAATCAACGGCATTTTCCATATAATCCTGTTGACAGTAAGTCCAAAACAAGGAATAATTCGCGTCCTTGGTAACGCACACGCGTGATCAAGGTATTCAGAAATGGCTATGTAGCTCAGCTGGTTAGAGCACATCACTCATAATGATGGGGTCCCCTGTTCGAATCAGGGCATAGCCACCATTTCTGAGACGTCCTTTGGACATTGCTGGGATATCGCCAAGCGGTAAGGCAACGGGTTTTGATCCCGTCATGCGCAGGTTCGAATCCTGCTATCCCAGCCATTTATTAAAGCCACTTAATTGTGGTTTTTTTATGCCTAAAATTTGAGATCGCCGCTCTATGACGTCCATGTCACCGCGGCAGAGCCTGCCCCGCGAGCGGAGCGAGTGCTTTGGGTATACAGTACATCCTGTACATAAAAAAGGGGCCCAAAATGAGCCCCTAAAAATTTGCAAGTTAAATCTAAGAAAGCACGTATCCCTACGTCTTCAGACTTTGATCAACCCCAGAAGAATGCTGACACTTTCTAAAGTTGTAATGAGTATAGACTAAGATTTTCACTTTGCATTAATTGCAGACTGGCTTCAATTGGCGACAGGCACTTTTGCTGCGCAAAAAAGCCAGCCCCCTTGCTAGCAAGGCCGGGGACTGGCTCTTGTTTAGTCGCGTAGCGGATAAAAAGTGCCTGTCCCTTGCGATATGG